>NZ_JAQJCU010000003.1:0-249508 GCF_029125915.1 Tenacibaculum bernardetii | reverse complement strand
AGCGTCAGCCTTCCAAGCTGAATGTCGCCAGTTCGAACCTGGTCTTTCGCTCAAAAAGCCGAAACATTTGTTTCGGCTTTTTTTATTTTACTTCTTTAATTTATCTCCAAATAAGAACAACCCCACTATAATCGCTCCGATAATTCCGATCATTAAAGTATTATTCCCCACAACACTCGGCTTTAACAATATTGTTAACACATAACCTCCTATTGCACCCCCTAAATGTGCAGAATGCCCAACGTTACCTACTTGGTTTTTCATTCCATAGATTGAATACAGTAAATACCCAATACCAAAAATATAACCTGGCAAAGGAATAGGAATTGGTAACATGATTAATTCCATATCTGGATTGAGCATTATTGATGAAAAAATAACACCAGATACAGCTCCCGAAGCACCAACAGCACTATAGTATAATTCTTCTTTATGTTGATATAATGAATATAGACTTCCTGCAACCAAACTACCAACGTAAATCAACAAGAAATAAGGAGTTCCGAAATTAACAACCACTACTTTTCCAAAAAGATACAAAGCATACATGTTAAACCCTAAATGCATCCAATCTACATGCAAAAAACCCGATGTTAACATTCGTAATTTATCGCCGCTTAGTATCTTCTGCACTTGAAACTTGTATTTATCAAAAAAAACAAGATCATTAAAACCTTTACAAGAAATTAAAACGTTTACGACTATTAGTATTAAAATAATTTGACTCATATTTTATATTTATTACCACAAAAATAATCAAAAGTTAATAAAGCAAATGATTAATAATTTAATGCGATATTTGCATTTTTAAATTTACAATATGAAGTTTTTTACATTTGCCATTACCTACCCTTTTATATGGTTACTATCAAGATTACCTATGGGAATTTTATATTTATTTTCAGACTTTTTCTTTTTTGTATTATACCATATTCTTGGTTATAGAAAAAAAACTATTATAGGTAATTTAAACACAGCTTTTCCTAATAAAAAAAGAAAAGAGATAAATAAATTATCAAGAAAATTCTCTAGACACTTTGTTGATTTAATTTTTGAAAGCATTAAATCTTTTACTATTAGTGAAAAAGAAATACTAAAAAGATACAAATACAAAAACCCTGAATTGATAAACGAATTAACAAAACAAGGAAAAAGTATTGCTCTAGTTGGCGCTCATCAAGCAAATTGGGAATGGGCTTTTGCAATGCCTAAATTCTTAGATATTAATTGTTACGGAGCCTATACGAAAATACAAAATCCATATTTTGAAAAAAAGATAAAAACTTCAAGAACCAAATTTGGTTTCGAAGGAGTTCCTACAATTGAATTTAATAAAACCATTAGTAGCAGAGAAGCAAAAAAAATACAAACTCTTTATATTTTACTAAGTGATCAATCACCTAAAGTACGTAAAACAAGATATTGGTCTCATTTTTTAAATAAAAAAGTACCTGTACATACTGGCGCTGAAATCTTAGCTAAAAAATACGACTTAACAGTTGTTAACATGAATACCACAAAGATTAAACGAGGATATTTTGAAACTGAATTTGAACTAATAACAGACAACCCTAAAAGTTTTGATAATTTTGAAATAACAGATAAGTTTTTAGAAATAACAGAAAGAAATATAAATAAACAACCAGAGTGCTATTTATGGTCTCACAAACGCTTTAAGCACAAAGACAAATACGACGAATGGTTAAAAATCAGAAAAACTTCTCAAAAATAATTGAGAAGTTTTTTTTTGCTTTAAATTAAAAAAGTCTTCTCAAATGAGAAGACTTTTTGGGTGGAAGACGGGATTCGAACCCGCGACCCTCGGTACCACAAACCGATACTCTAACCAACTGAGCTACAACCACCATGTAACTTGCGGGTGCAAATATACAACATTTTCTAACTTCTGCAAAACTTTTTTTTAAATTAATTTACTTAAATTTTCAACAGCAACGTAACGCTCTGAGGTAAAACCTTCTGCATAATCTACACCTATTAATCTTCCTAAATCTTTTGCTCTATAATTTATACTATCTGTAAAATTCTTACTTGTTATTGGCGTTTCTGGTTCATTACTTGTCGGATCAAAGAACTGAGAACTGTATGCTAAAACTGAAGCTTCTTTTTTATCCATAAATCCAGTTACATCAACTACAAAATCTGGCTCAATATTTTTCCATTGTATGTAATGATATACTTGTTTCGGTCGCCATTTTTCTTGTAGCTCACCATCTAACTCAGTTTCAATCTTCATCAAACCACTTAAAAAACAAGCATCAGAAACAACTTTACTTCCTTTCGAGTGATCAATATGCCTATCATCAATTGCATTGCACAATACAATGTCTGGCTTGTACTTACGAATCATCTTTATAATTGCCAATTGATGCTCTTTATCATTAATAAAAAAACCATCAGCAAAGCCTAAATTTTCACGAACGGAAACTCCTAGAATCTCAGCAGAATTTGCAGCTTCCATATCTCTAATATCAGCAGAACCTCTTGTACCAAGTTCTCCCCTAGTTAAATCTACAATACCTACTTTTTTACCTAATGATATTTCTTTCGCAATCGTAGCGCCACAACCTAATTCAACATCATCTGGATGCGCTCCGAACGCCAATATATTTAATTTCATCTATTTTATTATTTTAAAGCTTGCTCTATGTCTTCTATTAAATCTTCTGTTTCTTCTATACCTACTGAAAAACGAATTAAACCATCCTTTATTCCTTGATTTGCTCTTTCTTCGGATGATAATAAAGAGTGAGAAGTTTCAGAAGGACTTAACATCGTGCTTTCAATACCCGCTAAACTCATTGATGGCTTTATTAATTGTAATCTATTCATAAAATCCATCGCGTTTAAACTTTCATTTAACTCAAAAGAAAGCATCCCTCCGTAGTATTTCATTTGAGAAACTGCTAGCTCATGATTTTCATGAGATTTTAAACCCGGATAATATACTTTTGATACTTGCTTATTACTCTCTAAATAAGTCGCCATTTTTAAAGCATTTTCACTTTGATGCTTTACCCTTAAATTTAACGTTTTTAAACTACGTTCTAACATCCACACCGTAAAATCACTTAAACTTCCTCCTAAGTTTTTGGCAAGATTCCAAATTCTATCAATATGCTTATCTGATGCAGCTACGGCTCCTGCTAAAATATCAGAATGTCCTCCCATATATTTGGTTGCCGAATGCAGCATAATATCAATACCAAAATCAGCAGGTGTTTGGTTTATTGGCGATGCAAATGTATTATCAATCATTGTTATAAGCTTATTTTCCTTAGCCAAATTAGCCACTGCTTTTATATCAACAATTTTTAATAATGGGTTTGACGGAGTCTCAATAAAAATAACCTTTGTATTTGGCTTTATCTCTTTTTTAAAATCCTCAATATTTAAACTTTTCGTAAAAGAATATTCAATTCCGAATTTATCAAACTCTTCAACAACAAAATTATATGTACCTCCATATAATGTTTCTTGCAATATAATATGATCTCCTTTTTGTAAAAAAGCAAGCATTGTTGTGCTTATTGCTGCCATTCCTGATCCAAAAATTAAAGCTCCTTCTGTTTTCTCTAGAGCTGCTATCTTCTTACATAAATACTCTTGATTAGGCGTATTAAATGAACGTGGATATCTTTTTACATCTACCGCATCAAATTCATAAGATGTAGACATGAATATAGGCGAAATGGCTCCTTTAAATTGCTCGTCTTTTATTTCTCCTACATGCGTACATATAGTATTTATACCTAGTTCACTGTTTTTTTTCATCTTTACGAAATTTAGCAGCTAATTTACTAAATCCATTTTCGTTTTGAAATAAAATATCGATATCTTCGTACTTATGATTAGAATTGCCATTATTGGAGGCGGAAATGTAGCAACACACTTAGCGAGTGCTTTTAATAAAACTAAAGAAGTTTCTTTAGTGCAAGTGTATGCCAGAAATATTGAGCAAATTGCGTTTTTAAAGCAAGAAGTTAGCGTAACAGATAACTTAGGTTTATTAAAAGATGCCGATGTTTATATCATTGCTGTTTCTGATGATGCTATAACTGAAGTTTCATCAAAAATTAATAAAAAAGATAGCCTAATTGTTCACACCTCTGGAAGTGCTTCATTAGACTCGCTAAAAAACAAAGGTAGAAAAGGTGTTTTTTACCTCTTGCAAAGTTTTTCTAAAGACAAGGCTGTTGATTTTAGTGAAATTCCGTTTTGCCTAGAGGCTGAAAACGAAGAAGATTTAACTACGCTAAAAACAATTGCCAAGACTATCGGAAAAAAAATATATTCTATTAATTCCGTGCAACGTAAAACAATACATGTAGCTGCTGTTTTTGTAAATAACTTTACAAATCACTTTTACAAAATTGGTGAAGATATTTGCAAAGAACATCAAGTTCCTTTTGAAATTTTACAACCTTTAATTCAGGAAACAGCAAGGAAAATTATCTCCTTAAATCCAGAAGAAGCTCAAACTGGACCTGCGAAGAGAAACGATCAAAAAACGATTCAGAATCATTTAGAGTTACTCAATAAAGAACAACAAGAAATGTATCAACTTATTACAAATTCAATCCAAAAAAATGGAAAAAAGTTATAAAGAAATATTACCTCAAATAGATACTTTAATTTTTGACGTGGACGGCGTTTTAACAAACGGAATCGTAACCGTTTTTCCTGACGGACAATTAGTGCGCCAAATGAATATTAAAGACGGATACGCTTTAAAAGCAGCTGTAAAAGCAGGTTTTAAGGTTTGTATTATTTCTGGAGGAAAAAATGAAGGAGTTCGTACTCGATTAGCCAACTTAGGCATTACTGATATTTATTTAGGCGCGCATGATAAAATTAAACAGTTTAACGAACTTATAGAAAAGTACAATTTAAAATCAGAAAACGTGTTATACATGGGTGATGATATTCCTGATTATCCGGTTATGAAACTGGTTGGAATGCCATGTTGCCCTAATGATGCTGCAAGAGAAATTCAGCAAGTATCTAAATATATTTCCGATAAAACTGGTGGAAATGGCTGTGCTCGCGATGTTATAGAACAAGTATTAAGGGTTCAAGGAAAATGGAACAACAATTTTGATGCTCAATACGATTAAATGGAACAATTTTTGAAAACTAAATACTATATTAAAAACACAATAAAAATGAAAAACACTATTTTAATTTTTTTATTAATTATTAGCTCTTCTATAAGTGCTCAAACTATTTTTGGTAAATGGGAAAACCGTGATGAAGAAACCAATAAGGTAGATTCTGTAATTGAAGTTTATGAAAAAGGCGGCAAAGCTTTTGCTAAAATTATAGAAATCACAGACAAAAACAGACAAGATGTTTTATGTACAGAATGTAGCGGTAAACGTAAAGACACTCCTATTTTAGGAATGAATATTTTAACTGGTTTAGAAAAAGATGGTGATGAATGGAGCGGTGGAAAAATACTAGATCCTAAAAACGGAAAAGAATACAAATGCTACATTCAGTTAGACTCTAGTAATAAATTAAAAGTACGTGGTTATCTTGGGTTTGCTGCCTTTGGTAGAACTTCATATTGGTATCGTAAAAAATAATTTTTTTCTTTTCCATAAAAAACTCTAACTACTCGCTAGTTAGAGTTTTTTTATTCCCTTTTTTTTTAATATCACTTTTCAATTTAATATAGGGTACCCGAAAAGTGTGCCTTTTATTAAAACTTATATAACAATCAAATATTAAAAAAAGATTTAAAACCTCTGACCACAAACATAACAGATAGCTAATCATATATCTAAAAAAGTATAATTTAAATGAATTGACTCTAGCATAAAAAACTAGCTAAACACCTCTTAAATATTACACTTATTTAGCATATTCACAAAATAAAAACTTAATATCACATAAAAAAACAACTACTACATTAATAAATTACACTTCTTGTTGTTTTTTTAACTATTTACACAAATAAACAATAATACACAATTACTTCCGTTTTTAATTTGATCAACCCTCAAACCCTTTAAAAAAATGAAACAAATTATCAAATTAATGACGTTAGCTATTCTAGTTTCGTTACAAAGTTGCGACAAACAAGAAATAGAAAAAGACATAGCTTTAAATGCTAACTCTCCAGAAACTGGTGTCCTACCTAATGAATTAGGTAATCATAACACAGCGCACAACTGCGCAACAGTATCTCAATTTGGACCAAATTCTTATTGGTCAAACACACTTGTAAACACAAGTGAAACAAATTTTTTAAAACAACAAAACAATAACGCTTCAAATCTGTTTGGAATATCAAATGTTCCTCTTTATTTTGCAGCAGGAAGCGGTACATTTAATGCACTTTCTTACGGACCTCCTAACAATTATATTATTTGGGGTGAAGAAATGCTGAGTGGCGCATTAAACTACGGAAGATCTGCCGTAGCATATATTGTTGCTCATGAAGTAGCGCATCAAATACAATTCAGACAAGGGTACCCTTCAGTAAGAGGCGCTTCTAATACAGAGTTAGAGGCAGATGGTTTTGCTGGATATTTTTTAAGAAGAAGCTATACATCTAATTGGTCTGATGTTATTCCTGCATATAATTTTTCTCAATCTATTGCTGGCTCTAACGGTTCATCTCATGGAACTGCAGCGCAAAGACGTTCTTCTGTAAGGTTAGGATGGTTACTAGCTAATAACGGTACTTTATCTAATGCTAATCTTGATTATAACTTTTTCTACTACTATAACAGCTATATTTTACCTGGTAAATTAAAATCTAGCAATATTGAAAAGCCTAAAAAAATAGATCAAGGATTACATGAATTCATGTTAACTAAAATAAAAGAGTTAAACGATATTCATTCAGGAAAAATCTCTGAAGAAGAATATGCTAACCTAAGTAATAACTAAAATAATATTAAATAAGGGTTGATCATTTTATAAAAGAGAGGTTTTAAAAACCTCTCTTTTTTTTATTATATGTTGATCCATATAATCATAGTCTAATCACAAGAAATGGTATATTATTCTAAACTATCATAAACCAAATAACAACAAAAAAGCCTCACTATTTCTAGTGAAGCTTTAAGTGAGCCCTGGAGGATTCGAACCTCCGACCGCCTCCTTAGAAGGGAGGTGCTCTATCCAGCTGAGCTAAGAGCCCGTAGTTTTTATGTTTCTACGAAAACAGTGTCGGGGTGGCAGGATTCGAACCTGCGACCTCCTCGTCCCAAACGAGGCGCGATGACCGGGCTACGCTACACCCCGAGTGCAATTTAATTGCGGAGAGACAGGGACTCGAACCCTGGCGACAGTTACCCGTCGACAGATTAGCAATCTGCTCCATTACCACTCTGGCACCTCTCCTCGAACTTTAAACTACTTAATAAATAAGAGTTTTAAATTGCGAGTGCAAATATACAACCACTTAAGTGCTTTCACAAGTATTTTTTAAAAAAAATTACACTAATCAGGGTACTCAACTCGTAAGTGATAGATACTCATCAACTTATTCTTAATAATTTTTTTTATTTTTTCTATCTCTCTAAAGGTAATATCCGAATTTGTGAACTGATTGTCGTTTTTTTGCTTATCAATGATCTTATCTATTAAATTATCTATTGATTGTGCTGTTGGGTTTTTTAAACTTTTAGAAGCTGCCTCAGCTGCATCACACATCATTAAAATAGCTGTTTCTTTAGAAAAAGGAATTGGGCCTTGGTATTGGAACTTTTTAATATCTACTTCCTCTCCTTCTATAGTGTTCTTTAATTCTTGCTTATAAAAGTAATAAGTAACACTTGTTCCGTGGTGTGTTCTAATAAAATCTATTATTCTGTCTGGCAGTTTGTTTTTCTTTGCTATTTCTATTCCCTTTATAACATGGTCTAGAATTATTCGGGCACTATCTTTTGGTAATAATTCGTTGTGAGGGTTTACACCTGTAGATTGGTTTTCTGTAAAATACATTGGGTTTGCCATTTTACCAATATCATGATACAGTGCTCCTGTTCTTACAAGCATTGAATTAGCACCTATCTCGTTTGCTGCAGCTTCTGCTAAATTTGCCACTTGCATTGAGTGCTGAAAGGTTCCTGGCGCTTTTTCATTTAAGTCTCTTAATAATTTCGAATTTGTATTAGACAATTCTAACAAAGTAACATCAGAAACCAAACCAAACAACTTCTCGTAAAAGTAAATAAAGAATACTGCCAAGAAGGATAATAATCCGTTTGCTGCAAACAATCCGAAATACAACCAATTTATTTTATCTGCATTTCCTTCTTTTAATATTGAGAAAGCAAAATAAGTAACCATATAAATTAGAGTAATTTGTCCTATCGACATAAATAAACTTGCTCTTTTATACAGCTCAGAAACTGTTAATATTGTTACAATACCTGCAATAATATGTAAATAGATAAACTCGAAACTATTAGGCACAATAAATCCTAACAAAAGAACCGTTAGCACATGTGTGAATAATCCAAGTCTAGCATCAAAAAAAGCTTTTAAAACTATTGGTAAAATACTTAACGGTACAACATAAAGGTATTCAGAATTGTATTTAACAACCAATGTTTGCACAAAAATCATTAAAAAAACATTAAAGAAAATAAAGGTTACTTTATTGTTGTCGTTAAAAATTTCGAACCTATATTTCTGTAAAAAAAGTAATAGCATTAACAGTGCTAAGGCTACTAAAATTGTATATCCAAAAACAATCCAATAATAATTAGATTTTGTCCAAAGTTGCGAACTTGAAGCAGTTTCATATGATTTTAAAATATTGAATTTTCTTCCAACAACAACATCGCCTTTTAATATTATCAACTCTCCTTTAGAAACTTTTCCTTTAACATGTGATATATTTCTTAAAGCTTCATTTAACTCTTTACTACTATATTTAGTGTCATAAATAACATTTGGTCTAAGACTTTCTGATAAAAGGTTTAAAAGTATGTTTTGTTTACTTACATCAAGCTTATTGGTGTTTTTTGAAATAAACTTAAGCACATCTTTTGATTGTAATAACATAGAAAAAGAAATATCATCTATCGAATTTCCTTTACGTAAAATTATAAGTTCTCCTGGGTTTCCTCTTGTTACACTCGCATCATCTAAAAAACCGTAATGATATATTTTCTTAATAACAAGTTCTCCTTCCTTTTTTAAAGCACTTAAATCTTTAACTGATAAAGAATCGGAAAGAGCTAATTTAGCTTCAAAAGAATTTAAAACTCGTGTTTCTACCTCTTCATTATAAACAAAATATTTTTTAATATTAGACCTGATTTCGCGTGTTTCCGCATCAATTTCTTTTGCAGTTTTTTGAATAGCAAAATCAAATGGCGCATAAAAATTATCATACTGCCAAGGTTTTCCTTGCGGATAATCATATTTAAATTGTCCTTCTTTAGGGAAGAGGTATACAATTGATACAACTGTAATTAAAAATAATAATACTTTATAAATAATAGCATTATTCTTATATAACTTATTAATGAAATCGTTCATTTTATATGTTTAAAAATGTAAATATAACCTTTCTCTATTATTTGAGTATTGGTTATAAAATGGTTATTTTCGCAAAACAAATCTTAACACAATACATTCAAATATATGAAAGAAGTAGTTATTGTATCAGTTGCTAGAACACCAATCGGTAGTTTTTTAGGCAGTTTATCAACTATACCTGCACCTAAGTTAGGTGCTGTAGCAATAAAAGGAGCTTTAGAGAAAATTAACTTAAAGCCAGAAATGGTCGATGAAGTTTTTATGGGAAATGTGGTTTCTGCCGGAATTGGTCAAGCACCAGCTCGTCAAGCTGCAATTTTTGCAGGAATTCCTAACACTGTACCTTGTACTACTGTAAATAAAGTTTGTTCTTCTGGTATGAAATCTATCATGTTAGCTGCGCAAGCAATTGCTTTAGGTGATGCTGATGTTGTTGCTGCTGGTGGTATGGAAAACATGAGTATGATTCCTCATTATCAACATGCAAGAACAGGTTCTAAATTCGGACCTATTAAAATGGAAGATGGTTTACAAAAAGACGGTTTAATTGATGCTTATGAACAAGTAGCGATGGGAGTTTGTGCTGATGAATGTGCAACTGAATATAGTTTCTCTAGAGAAGAGCAAGATGCTTTTGCTATCGAATCTTACAAACGTTCTTCTAAAGCATGGAGTGAAGGAAAATATGCTGATGAAATTGTACCGGTAGAAATACCTCAACGTCGTGGCGAACCTGTTGTCTTTTCTGAAGATGAAGAATATAAAAATGTAAAAATGGAGAAAATTCCTGCTTTACGCGCTGCTTTTACTAAAGACGGAACAGTTACTGCTGCAAATGCATCAACAATTAATGATGGTGGAGCTGCTTTAATTTTAATGTCTGCTGAAAAAGCTGCTGAATTAAACTTAACTCCTTTAGCTAAAATAAAAGGATATGCAGATGCTGCTCACGAACCTAAATGGTTTACCACTGCACCTGCTAAAGCATTGCCAAAGGCATTAGCGAAAGCTGGAGTTGCAATTGATGATGTAGATTACTTTGAATTAAACGAAGCGTTTTCTGTTGTAGGTTTAGCTAACATGAAAATTTTAGGTTTATCTGCTGATAAAGTAAATGTAAATGGTGGAGCTGTTTCTTTAGGACATCCATTAGGAGTTTCTGGAGCTAGAATTGTTATCGCTTTAACGTCTATCTTAAAACAGAATAATGCTAAAATAGGTGCTGCCGGTATTTGTAACGGTGGTGGAGGTGCTAGCGCAATGGTAATCGAAAGAGTTTAATCTTTAATTAACTAGTCAATGTCTTTCGGAATTTGTAATTTAAGTATTGTACCTCTTCGTCTTGAACCTGCTGACCCATCAGAAATGGTAAATCAAGTAGTTTTTGGCGAGCATTTTATGGTTTTAGAAAAATCTAAAAAATGGAGTAAAATTCGTTTAGCTTTCGATAACTACGAAGGTTTTATTGACAATAAGCAATATGAAGAAATTACAGAGGATGTTTATAATTCTTTATCCGAAGAAAACAAAAGCTATGCAGGTGAATTAATTGATTTTATTACTGATAACAATCATAATTTAACTACAATCCCTATGGGAGCTAGACTTCCGTTTTACAAAGACAAGAATATCAATATTAATAAAACTTTATATTCTTACGAAGGGAAGGTATGTAATACGAAACTAGCTAAATCTGTTATTATCGATACTGCTTTTCTATTTTTAAATGTGCCATATTTATGGGGCGGAAAATCGCCTTTTGGTATTGATTGCTCTGGCTTTACACAAACAGTATATAAATTGTGTGGCTACAATTTATTTCGTGATGCCAAAGAGCAAGCTAAACAAGGTGAAGTCTTAAGTTTTATTGAAGAAAGTGAACCTGGTGATTTAGCCTTTTTCGATAATGAAGATGGCAATATTACCCATGTTGGTATTATTATGAATGATTATAATATTATTCATGCGCATGGTAAAGTACGAATTGACAAGTTAGATCATAGCGGTATTTATAATATAGACACCAATAAACACACTCATAAATTAAGAGTAATTAAACGTTTTATTTAGAATTCCCTTAAAATACAAGTACAAAAAAAACCGAAACTTTTAAGTTTCGGTTTTTTTATGTTTCTGATATAATCTTATTTCATTGACTTGTATAAGTCTCTATATTCTGTTGCTTTCGCTTCATTTTCTAAAACCTCGTATAAGTTCATAAGAGTCTTTACAGTATCCATATTTCTATTTAAAGAATCTGCCTTTTCTAAGTAAGGTAACGCTTCTTTATAAACTTCTTTTTGTTGTAAAGCTAACTCATCGTACTTTTTAAAGTTTGATAAATTTTTATTCATCTCCTCTACAATTTTCTTATCCTTATTTAAAACAGCAACCGCTAAATTCATATAAGCATCAGCATAGTCCGGCTTTAATTCAACTGCCTTTCTATAATATTTTTTAGCATCATCAACTTTTCCTTCATTAAAGTTAACTACTCCTAAATTATAGTATAATGTAGGGTTTTCTGGATCTAAAGCAATTGCTTCACTCATTAACTCTCCAAACTTATCCATTCTTTTAAGCTTACTATACATATCAGCTTCATTCAGTAATAAATTTAAATCCTTTGGGTTTGCTTTTCTTGCCTCTGCTAAAGCCTCAATAGCCTCATCAGTTTTACCCTGTTCTTTTAATAATAAAGCTATATTCTTAACAATTATAGCTGTTTTAGATTCAGAAGATTTTATACTAGGCTTAATATACTTTTTAGATTTAACCATTAAATCTCTTTGCTGTTTAGAACCTAAGTTTTCAACTTTACCTGTTAATTTATTTGTTGCTACATATTGAGTTTCAACACCTGTATAACCAACTTTTCTTAGTTCTTTATAATACTTAATTGCTGTATCATAATCTTTTGCTTGTGTTGCTGATATAGCTGCATTATACACAAAAGAAGTATCTGTTGGACTTAACATATATGTTAAGTAAAAGTTTTCGGCTGCGTTTTTGTAATCCTTTTTATTATTGTATAAATCTACAGCCTTGTTAGATACTTCCTGAACTAATTGATTCAATAATGGTTTAGCTTGTTCAGAATACTTATTATCCTCCATTGCTAATAATATTTGAAAAGCTTCTGCAGAATTTTTATAATCTTTTTTTGCCGCTAAAGCTTTACCTTTTAAGAAATAAAATTTAGATTTATATTTATCTTCTCCTTCTGCCATTACTAGTTCTTCAACTGAGTTAAGAGTAGAAATTGCTGTTGAATAATCTTGTTTTTTTATAGCTTTCTCAGCTGCTTTTAATTCAGATTTTTGAGCCATTAATCCTAATGTCATCAATCCTAAAGAAAAGGTTAAAATTTGTTTTTTCATTTTAATTACTGTTTTATTTATTGTTGTTCTTGATCTTCGTTTGTTATATCTTCATTTTCAATTTCCGTGCCATTTTCTTCTTCTTCATTTTCATCATCGTCTTCTTCACGCATAACTTTTGCAACGGCAGCAATACTATCGGTATCTTTTATGTTAATTAAACGAACACCTTGCGTTGCACGTCCCATAACACGTAAATCTTCAACAGCCATACGAATTGTAAGTCCAGACTTATTAATAATCATTAAATCATTTGAATCATCTACATTTTTAATTGCAACTAATTCACCTGTTTTTTCTGATATATTTAAAGTTTTAACTCCTTTTCCTCCACGGTTTGTAACTCGATAATCTTCTAGTTTAGATCTTTTTCCGTATCCTTTTTCAGAAACAACTAGAATATTACTATCCATGTCATTTACTGCAATCATACCTACAACTTCATCCTTATCGTGTTGTAATGTAATACCTCTAACTCCAGATGCAGTTCTTCCCATTGGGCGGGTTTTTGCTTCTTCAAAACGAATAGACTTACCTGACTTTAAAGCTAACATCACTTGGCTATCACCAGTTGTTAATTTAGCCTCTAATAGTTCATCGCCTTCTTTAATTGTAATTGCATTTATACCATTAGTTCTTGGACGAGAATATTGCTCTAAAGGCGTCTTTTTAACTTGCCCCTTTTTAGTAGCCATAATCACAAAGTGATTATTAATATACTCTTCATCTTTTAAATCTTCAGTAACTAAGAATGCTTTTACCTTATCATCTTGTTCGATGTTAATTAGGTTTTGCATTGCTCTACCTTTGGTATTCTTTCCTCCTTCTGGAATTTCATAAACTCGCATCCAGAACACTTTTCCTTTTTGAGTAAAGAACATCATATATTGATGATTTGTTCCTACAAATAAATGCTCTAAGAAATCTTCATTACGAGTCGTTGCTCCTTTTTGTCCACGTCCTCCTCTATTCTGCACTTTATATTCATCAAGATTGGTACGTTTTACATAACCTGCATGAGAAATAGTTACTACAACTTTAGAGTCAGGAATCATATCTTCGATACGCATATCTCCACCAGCATAGTGAATCTCAGAACGACGCTCATCACCATATTTATCTCTAATAAGCGTTAACTCATCTGTAATTATTTGGTAACGTCTTGGTTCGTTTGCTAAAATATCTTTTAAGTCCGTAATTGTTAACATAATTTCGTCAAACTCTGCACGTAACTTATCTTGTTCTAGACCTGTTAATTGACGCAAACGCATTTCTACAATTGCTTTGGCCTGAATTTCTGTCAATTCAAAACGTTCAATTAAACTTTCTCTAGCTTCATCTCCATTTTTAGAAGCACGAATAATTTTAATTACTTCATCAATATTATCCGAAGCAATAATTAATCCTTCTAAAATATGTGCTCTTGCTTCTGCTTTCTTTAATTCAAATTCTGTTCTACGAACAACAACCTCATGTCTATGTTCTACAAAATAATGAATTAATTCTTTTAAGTTTAATTGCTCTGGACGGCCTTTTACTAACGCAATATTATTTACACTAAACGATGTTTGTAATTGTGTATATTTATATAATTTATTTAAGACGATATTAGGTATCGCATCACGTTTTAAGACATATACAATACGCATTCCGTTCCTATCAGACTCATCGCGTATATTGGCAATTCCTTCTAATTTTTTATCATTTACTAACTCGGCAGTTTTTTTAATCATTTCTGCTTTGTTAACCTGATAAGGAATTTCAGTAACAATAATACATTCTCTTCCTTTTACCTCTTCAATAGTAGCTTTGGCACGCATTACAATACGACCTCTACCTGTATGAAAAGCATCTCTTACACCATCATAACCATAAATAGTTCCTCCCGTAGGAAAATCTGGTGCTTTAATATGCTGCATTAACTCATCAATCTCAATATCTCTATTTTCGATATAAGCAATCGTACCGTTTACAACTTCTGTTAAGTTGTGCGGTGCCATATTTGTTGCCATACCTACTGCAATACCAGACGCTCCGTTTACTAATAAGTTTGGAATACGTGTTGGTAAAACCGTTGGTTCTTGCAAAGTATCATCAAAGTTTAAACGATGATCAACAGTTTCTTTTTCAATATCAGCTAACATATCTTCTGATATCTTCTGCATTCTAACCTCGGTATAACGCATTGCTGCTGGAGAATCTCCATCAACAGAACCAAAGTTACCCTGCCCATCAACCATCATATAACGTACACTCCAACTCTGTGCCATACGAACCATAGAATCATATACAGAGGTATCACCATGTGGGTGATACTTACCCAGTACTTCCCCTACAATTCTTGCTGATTTCTTATATGATCCTGTTGCTTTAATCCCTAGCTCATGCATACCATATAAAACTCTTCTGTGAACTGGTTTTAAACCATCTCTTACATCTGGTAATGCTCTTGATACGATAACCGACATCGAATAATCGATATACGCTGATTTCATTTGCTCTTCAATGTTGATAGGGATCAACTTTTCGCCATCTGCCATATATATTTTTTTAAAATATTAATTCTCAATTTCGTTAAAAAAGTGAATTTTACACTTGATAAAACTCACTCCTAAAATACACTAAAATTAGCTGTACCTCTTAAAACATTGCAAGATACTATAATGGCTGCTTTTACACAAAAAATAAACTTACTGTTTTAACCATACTTATCAACAATTTTAACATTTTTTAAACATTTATTTTCATATATTGATCTTGCCATTATGTCTGCTTAAAACTATTGGCATCTTTTTTGTAATTTTTAAGAAAAAAACTTACTAACTTTACATTTATACAAATTAAATTTATGGACGATAATTTTTCACCACAAGTTAGAGATGTAATTACTTTCAGTAAAGAAGAAGCCTTAAGACTAGGGCATGATTTTATTGGAACAGAACACCTGTTATTAGGTTTGATTAGGAAAGGAGACGGTAAAGCCATTGAAATACTAACTACTTACGATGTAGATTTGGATTTAATGCGCAATAAATTAGAGAAATTAAACCCAACCACCCCATCAATAGCAAACATCGAAAAAAAGAGTTTGCACCTTACAAGACAAGCTGAAAAAGCAATAAAAACAACGTTTTTAGAAGCTAAATTATATCAAAGTAACTCTATAGACACTGCTCATTTGTTGTTATGTATTTTACGTAACGAAAATGACCCAACTACTAAACTACTTCAAAAATATGATGTAGGCTACGAAGAAGCTAAAGCGCTTTACAAGGAACTCCATGTAGAAGATACTTTTTCTTCTCCTACTGCCGAAACACCTTCTGAAGATGAATTTAGTAATGAAAAATCAAATCCTTTCGGGCAACAAACACCTAAAGGAAAACAAGCTAAAAAATCTAAAACTCCTGTTTTAGATAATTTCGGGCGCGATTTAACATTATTAGCAACCACTGGCAAATTAGACCCAGTTGTTGGTCGAATAAAAGAAATTGAACGTGTTTCTCAGATTTTAAGTCGACGTAAAAAGAACAATCCAATGTTAATTGGAGAGCCTGGTGTTGGTAAATCTGCCATAGCAGAAGGTTTAGCTTTAAGAATTGTAGAACGCAAAGTATCTCGTATTTTATTCGATAAAAGGATTGTTTCTTTAGATTTAGCCAGCTTAGTTGCCGGAACAAAATATAGAGGTCAGTTTGAGGAACGCATGAAAGCCCTAATGAACGAATTAGAGAAGAATGACGACATTATTTTATTTATCGACGAAATTCACACTATTGTTGGCGCAGGTGGTGCTACAGGCTCTTTAGATGCCTCTAACATGCTTAAACCAGCTTTGGCCCGTGGAGAAATTCAATGTATTGGTGCCACTACTTTAGACGAATTTAGAACTAACATCGAAAAAGATGGTGCTTTAGAGCGTCGTTTTCAGAAAGTAATTGTAGAACCTACAACGGTTGAAGAAACAGTACAAATTTTACATAACATTAAAGCTAAGTACGAAACTCATCACCAAGTATCATATACTGATGAAGCTATTGACGCTTGTGTAAAATTAACGAATCGCTACATGACAGATCGCTTTTTACCAGATAAAGCTATCGATGCTTTAGATGAAGCAGGATCTAGAATACATATAACCAATATTGTTGTTCCGCAACAAATATTAGAACTAGAAGCTAAACTAGAACAAATTCGCGAACAAAAAACAAAAGCTGTAAGCGGCCAGAAATACGAAGAAGCAGCAAAGCTACGTGACGACGAAAAAAATATTGAAACAGCGCTAGAATCTGCTCAAAACCAATGGGAAGAAGACGCTAAACTAAATAGAGAAATTGTTACCGAAGATAATGTTGCCGAAGTTGTTTCTATGATGACAGGAATACCTGTTAACAGAGTTGCCGAAGCAGAAAGTCATCGTTTAGCCGATTTACCTAACATGATTAAAGGTAAAGTTATAGGTCAAGATGATGCTGTAACCAAAGTAGTAAAAGCCATACAGCGTAATCGTGTAGGTTTAAAAGATCCCAATAAACCAATTGGTTCTTTTATTTTCTTAGGATCTACTGGAGTTGGAAAAACTCAATTAGCAAAAGTACTGGCTCGTGAATTATTTGACTCTAGCGATTCTTTAATCAGAATTGATATGAGTGAGTATATGGAAAAATTTGCTATTTCTCGTTTAATTGGTGCACCTCCAGGATATGTAGGTTATGAAGAAGGCGGACAGTTAACAGAAAAAGTTAGAAGAAAACCATATTCTGTAATACTTTTAGATGAAATTGAAAAAGCACATCCAGATGTTTTTAACATGCTTTTACAAGTTTTAGACGACGGACATATTACGGATAGTCTGGGTAGAAAAATCGATTTTAGAAACACTATTATTATTATGACTTCTAATATAGGAGCTCGTAAAGTAAAAGAATTTGGCGCTGGTGTTGGATTTGGTACTGCTTCTAAAAAAGATCAAGAAGATGCACATGTAAAAAGCATTATAGAAGGAGCTTTAAAAAAATCATTTGCTCCCGAATTTTTAAATCGTATTGATGATGTTATCATTTTTAACTCGTTAGAACGAGACGATATTCATAAAATTATCGACATCGAATTAGAAAAACTTTTAACGCGTATTGCTGATTTAGGCTATAAATTAATGTTAAGCGAAAAAGCTAAAGACTATATAGCAGATAAAGGATTCGATAAAAAGTATGGTGCAAGACCTTTAAAAAGAGCAATTCAGAAATACATTGAAGATGCTTTAGCTGAAGAGATTGTAAACTCTAAACTAGATGAAGGTGATACTATTTTTATGGATTTAGATGAAAAAGACAACAAGTTAATCATCAAAATAGAAAAAGGAGAAAAACCTACAGAATCTCGCACTGAAATAGGCGAGTAAAACATACAAAACTCCTAAACACTGTGTTTGGGAGTTTTATTTTTTCAAAAAACACAAGATACTTATAAGTAATTTTTCACTAAAGACCCAAAAAATAGTAAATATTTTGTTAAATTCTTTGATAAAAATTCTAAAAAAAGTAACTTCGGCCCCTAAATCCCTTATTAACAAAAATATTAAACAATGAAAAGACTAGTACTTTTAGCACTTATAGGAGTTACCATTATTTCATGTAAAAAAGAAAAACCAGTAAAAGATTACCTTATTCTATCTGGTAATATAGAGAACTTCAAAAAAAGAGATATTACTTTGGAAAGTTTTCGTTTTAGCAAGAAAATAAAATTCGATAAAAAAACAGGTTCTTTTTCTGATACTTTAAAAATTAATAGAGACGGTTATTATACTTTAATCGTTAATAAAAAACCTATTAATTTATACCTTAATGATACTGTAGATACAGCAATTAAACTTGATTACAAAAAAGCAGACAAAATCAGCTTTAAAGGGACCAATGCAAACATCAACAGCTATTTTGTTCAAAAAAAGAAAAAATTTTCTGAAATTTTAATAAACGCTAACAAGTTATTCTCTTTAAAGGAAGAAGCTTTCTTAGAAAAAATGGATGAATATAAAGATGCCTTAACAGAGCTGTCTATCGCTAATAATTTACCTACCGAATTCTTAAAGAGTGAAGTTAAAAACATTGATTATGAGTACTTAAGAAACTTAAGTAATTATGAAGTTTTTTACGCAACTTTAACAGGAGATAAAGATTTTAAAGTTTCAGAAGATTTCCCTGATCCATTAAAAGACTTTAATTACAGTAGTGGTGATGACTATGTAAATTCTTATTCTTATCGTAAAATGTTAGAAACTCAAATTGAGGCTTTAACTAAAGAGAAAAATAAAGAAGGAGAGGATTATTATTTAACATATTTAGAAACTGTTCAAACCGAAGTTAATGATACTTTAGCAAAGAATGATCTATTATATGAAAGTGCGAAAAGTAGTATTACTTTTACGACAAACTTAAAAGAATTTCATGATAAATTCATGGCTTACTCTACAAACAAAGAGAATAAAAAAGAAATTTCAATTAGTTATAATACGCTAAAATCTACAGCTAAAGGGCAACCAGCTCCTAAATTTAAAGATTTTGAAAACTATGCTGGTGGAACAACTTCTTTAGATGACTTACTAGGCAAAGGAAAGTACTTATATATTGATGTTTGGGCTACTTGGTGTGGTTTTTGTAAAAGAGAAATTCCTTTATTAAAGAAATTAGAAGAAGAATACCACGGAAAAAATATTGAGTTTGTAAGTATTAGTGTTGATGATAAAAATCAACATGAAAAATGGAAACAAACAATTGTAGATCGTGAAATGACAGGAATACAATTATTTAGTGGAAAAAAACAATCTGAATTAGAATGGGCTCAAAAATTCTTAATTAAAGGCTTGCCTAAGTTTATCATTATAGATCCTAATGGAAATATTGTAAACCCTAACGCTCCTGCACCTTCAGGAGGAGAAGAATTAATTAATATTTTTAATGAATTAAAAATATAAAATAATATAATCAGCATAAAAAAACCGCCAATTGGCGGTTTTTTTATGCTTCAAAATTTATTAATTAAATTGCAATTTTGAGAACCGAATAAAAAAAAGTAATTTCCCTTAAAATTGAGAAGAAATGAAAAAAATAATCCTATTATGTATTGCATGTGTTGGTTTTTTTTCATGTAAAAAAGAAAAACCAGTAAAAGACTACCTTATTTTATCTGGTAACATAGAGAACTTCAAAAAAAGAAATATTACTTTAGAAGGCTTTAATTTTACTAAAAAAATAAAATTCGATAAAAAAACTGGTTCTTTTTCTGACACTGTAAAGATTGACAGAGATGGTTATTACACATTAATGCTTAATAAAAAGCCTATTAATCTATACCTCACTGATACTGTTGATGTAAAATTATCTACTGACTACAAAAAAAATTCTTAAAGCAAAGTTTAAAGGAACCAGTGCGGATATCCAAAACTATTTCCTTCTTAAAAAGAAAGCTTGGAATGAGCATATAGCTAATCCTAATAAGTTTTTCTCTTTAGAAGAAGAAGCATTTTTAGAACAAATGGACGAATATAAAGATGCTTTAACGGAGTTATCTATTGCTAACAATTTACCTACTGAATTCTTAAAGAGTGAAGTAAAAAACATTGATTTTGAATATTTAAGAAACTTAAGTAATTATGAAGGTTATTATGGAACTTTAACTGGCAATGCCGATTTTAAAGTATCAGAAGATTTTCCTGACCCTTTAAAAGACTTTAATTACAGTAGTGGTGATGATTATGTAAATTCATATTCTTACCGTAAAATGTTAGGAGTCCAGATAAAGAAAATATCTCAAGAAAAAAATAAAGAAGGAGAAGATTACTATTTAACGTATTTAGAAACCGTACAAACTGAAGTAAATGACACCATTGCAAAAAATGATTTATTATACAAAAACGCTAAAGATGGTATAACTTACACTGATAATTTAAAAGAATTTCGTGATAAATTCATGGCATATTCTACCAATAAAAATCATAAAAAAGAAATATCTAATACCTATAACATTTTAAAAACTACCGCTAAAGGGCAACCAGCTCCTAAATTTAAAGATTTTAAAATTATAATGGAGGAAACACGTCTTTAGATGATTTATTAGGTAAAGGAAAATATTTATATATTGATGTTTGGGCTACTTGGTGTGCTTACTGTAAAAGAGAAATCCCTTTATTAAAGAAACTAGAAGAAGAATACCACGGAAAAAACATAGAGTTTGTAAGTATTAGTGTTGATGCTAATGATGATTATGACAAGTGGAAACAAACTATTGTTGATCGTGAAATGACAGGAATACAACTATTTAGCGGAAAAGAATTAGCAGATTTAGAATTGGCTCAGAAGTTTTTAATAAAAGGATTGCCTAAATTCATCATTATAGATCCTGATGGTAATATTGTAAACCCTAATGCGCCTGTACCATCTCAAGGGGAAAGGCTAATTAATATCTTTGATGAATTAAAAATATAATATAATTATATTTTAAAACAAAAAAACCGCCAATTGGCGGTTTTTTTTATGCTGATTATATACGTTTAAAATCTATTATCACCGTCTAAAATATTTCCTAAACCTCCTAAAACACTTCCTTCTCCTTTATCTCCTTTACCGTTTTGTGGCGCCATTGCTAAAACTCTACCAGCTAATCTGCTAAATGGTAAAGACTGAATATAAACCGTACCAGGACCTTGAAGTTTCGCAAAAAACAAACCTTCGCCACCAAACACTGTGTTTTTTATTCCGCCTACAAACTCAATATCATAATCCACATCTTTTGTAAAACCAATAATACAACCCGTATCTACCTTTAAAATTTCACCTGCTTGCAATACTTTTTTTGCCATTGTGCCTCCAGCATGCACAAAAGCCATTCCATCTCCCTCAAGTTTCTCCATTATAAAACCTTCTCCTCCAAACAACCCTCTTCCTAATCGCTTAGAAAACTCTATTCCGATAGATACTCCTTTTGCTGCACATAAAAAAGCATCTTTCTGACAAATAAACTTACCATCAAATTCTGATAAATCGATTGGTATAATTTTACCTGGATAAGGTGAAGCAAACGAAACTTGTTTTTTGCCACTTCCTTCGTTAGTATAAACGGTCATAAATAAACTCTCACCAGTAAGAATTCTTTTACCTGCTGAAAATATCTTACCTAACAAACCTGTTTCTTGATTAGAACCATCACCAAAAATAGTACTCATTTTCACATCAGCCTCCATCATCATAAAGCTTCCACTTTCGGCAACAACCCCTTCTTGTGGATCTAATTCAATTTCTACATACTGCATTTCTTCTCCGAAAATACGATAATCTATTTCGTGTGCGTTCATCTTTTTTGGTTTTAGTATTTAATAAATTAGACGTTCATAATTATTTTTTGTTACGGTTACGGTTACGGTTTCACTTTCAAACTCCACTCGAATTGAAATTTAGATACTGAAACTCCGTCTTTATTTATACCTTCTGAAGTTACCAAAACTGTTTGCCCCTCGCCTGTTTCTACTGATTTTTGTATTGCCGCTTTAATAGCCAAACCATCATTACACTCAAATACAATTCTGCCTGTTGCTTTTTTAGTAAAAGTAGCATTCATGTTTGTTACCAACATCGATACTTTTCTGTTAGATTTATCAATAGCCTGCATAACCAAAATACCTGTAGCTAATTCTGCAGCCATTCCTTGTACTGCCCAAAACATACTCTTAAAAGGATTCTGATTAATCCAGCGATGCTTTACGGTAACTAATGATTTTTCATCAGAAATAGATTTTACTTTAATTCCGCAGATATAAGCTGATGGTAATTTAAATAAGGTGAAAAAGTTAATTTTTCGAGGTGTAAACTTCATTTTATCAGTATTTATGGGCAATTTATAGCTTTTTTTTAATACTTCCTAAAACATAGTGAATGTTAAATAAATGTTAATTACAGTACTATGTATTGCATAATACCTTTTTAAAGATATATATTTGCATAGTACAGTATTATATAAATTATCTAATCATGCAAAAAAATAACGAAAACACCAACGCTTTCTTAATACACATATCCGCTTTTGCGGGATACTTATTCCCTTTAGGAAGTATTATAACTCCACTAATATTATGGCAAACGTTAAAGGATAAAAGTCAGTTTTTAGACAATCATGGTAAAGAAGCCGTAAACTTTAATATCAGTTTTGGTTTGTACATCTTTATATTAAGTGCTTCGTTTTTCTCTTTCTTTTTTGGAAGTTTTTTAGATATTTTTAATGGAATAGATATTGATTTTGGTGGGCATCATTCTTACAATGGCTTATTTGGCTTTATTGGAATCGCCTCATTAGTAAGTGTTGTTTCACTTATTAAAATAGCTTTAATAATTATCGCTGCCATGAAAGCAAATAAAGGAGAAAATTACACATACCCTTTTACAATTAATTTTATAAAATAACCTCATAAACCGCATTATATGAAGATAGAAAACACAAAAGCACAAATGCGTAAAGGAGTTTTAGAGTATTGCATTTTATCAATTTTACAAAATGATGACGCATACACTTCTGAAATACTTTCGACATTAAAAAGTGCTGAAATGATTGTGGTTGAAGGAACTATTTATCCGCTATTAACTCGTTTAAAAAACGCTGGATTATTAACGTATAGATGGGAAGAATCAACCTCAGGTCCGCCAAGAAAATACTATGTTTTAACCGAAAACGGTGGCATGTTTTTAAAAGAACTAAACAAAACATGGGGTAATTTAGTAAACGCAGTAAACCTAGTAACAAGTACAAAATCAACTAACGATGAATAAGACAATAAATATAAACTTAGGTGGATTCTTCTTTCATATAGATGAAATTGCTTATCAGAAATTAAAGCGCTATTTAGAGGCCATTGGGCGTTCTTTAAGCGATGACCCGCAGGGAAAAAACGAAATAATATCAGATATTGAAGCTCGTATTAGCGAACTTTTATCTGAAAGAATTACAGATGCTCGCCAAGTAATAAACGAAAACGATATTGAAGAGGTTATCGCTATTATGGGGCAACCCGAAGATTACGCTGAAGCTGAAGACAACTACAACGAGAACTCTTCATACAACTCAAGATCAACTAACCGATCATCTAAAAAATTATTTAGAGATGGTGATGATAAATTTTTAGGAGGTGTTTGCTCTGGTATTGCACATTATTTTAACCTGGATGTTATTTGGATTCGTATTGCTTTTATTGTTTTAGTAGCCTCTGGTTTCTCTCCGTTAGCCTACATAATCCTTTGGATTTTATTACCCGAAGCAAAAACAACTTCAGAGAAATTACAGATGGAAGGTGAAGCTGTAAATATTGATAATATTGAAAAAAAAATTCGTGACGAGTTTGAGTCTTTTTCAACAAAAATAAAAGATGGAGCAACTGGTATTTCAGAAAAAATATCGAGCGCAGATTACGAAAAAATGCGTGCGCAAACAAAATCTGGTTTTCAGGATTTTATAGACACTATGGGTAAAATTTTACTAACACTTTTTAAAGTGTTTGGTAAATTTATAGGAGTACTATTAATATTTATTGCTGGTATAACTATTGTTTCTTTACTGCTAGGTATATTTTCTATAGGAAGTTTAGAGTTTTTAAATGTTGATAGTGAATTTGTGCATTATCCGCCTTTCTTTTACGAATCGACTTTACCTAGGTGGTTACTGTCTATTTCATTATTTGTTTTAATCGGAATTCCGTTTATCGTATTATTCATTTTAGGGTTACGAATATTATCACCAAATATTAAAAAACTAAGTACCGGTGCTATCTTAACCTTATCAGGAATTTGGTTAGTATCTTTATTAGCTATCGGTTTTTCAGGTATCGAGTTTGCTACAACACATGCTTATAATGGTGCAAATATTAGTAAACACAGTATTAGTTACGCTATAAATGAACCTCTAAAAATTAGAGTAGTTAACGATGATAATATTTATTATAACCATAACCTACGCAACAGAAATAATTCGATTGGAGTTTCCGTTAATAATACTGAGTTAAAATACTCTAACGATATAAATATTGATGTTCGTAAAAGTGAAACTGGTAATGCTTATATCGAAATTAAAAAAACATCAGAAGGTAGAAAACGTAATAAGGCAAATGATAATGCTAAAGCGATTCAGTACAATTTTAAATCAGCAAATAACACCATTGTTTTTGATGCTTTCTTTTTAAGCGAATACAAAAACATCTGGAAAGATGAAGAGGTAAAAGCTACCATTTTCATACCAGAAGGAACAACAGTATATTTTGAAGGATCTTCTCGCAGATTTTTAAATGATGTTAAAAACACGAAAGATATTTATGACCGCGATATGGGGAACCATCATTTTAAAATGACAACAAAAGGTTTTGAATGTACCGATTGTGATGATGATACAACGAACAACAATCAAGATAATAACTGGAATTCTGACAACGACGAAGATGTAAGTTTTTTATTCGACAGTACTATTAACGATTTAAAAGCTGAATTTATTATCAGTAAAAAAACCACTAAAAAAGAGTTAGAAAAGCTAGTTACATGGTTTAAAAATAAAAAAAATATTGACATTAATATTGTGGATTCTAAATATAATAACAGTAACCAAATAGATAAAGTTACGCTAAGAATAAATTGCAATGATGGTTATAGAGGCGAATTAACAATCTCTAGCAATACTTTAAATGATATTTCTAAAGGTTTTAGACGAACTTATAATCAAGAACACAGAGGTTTAGCCTTTAAAACTTGGTAATCAAAAACAAAAACTATGGGAGCTATTTTCGATTTTTTCTTTAAAGGTAATTTTTTCTTAAAATTCGTCACACTTTTGTATGCCTTATTATTCTCTTTGATAACAAATGCACAAGTAGCTGAAATTCCGAATTACAAAGCTGTAGATGCTAATTTACATAATGAAATTGTAAAAATGGATAGCATTTATTTTACCGCATACAATACTTGTGACATGAAAACCCAAGCAAAGTTGTATGATGAAGATTTAGAGTTTTTTCATGACAAAGGAGGTTTATCAACTTCTAAAAGTGATCTTTTAAAAGCCTTAGAGAAAAACATATGTGGCAAAGTAAACCGAACTTTAATAAAAGGAAGTATTGAAGTATATCCGATAAAAAATTACGGCGCAATTCAAATTGGTTATCATAAGTTTTATAATAATCAAGAACCTAACGAAAAATCAGTTCCTAGTAAATTTATTGTTATTTGGAAACAAGAAAACAAACAATGGAAAATAACAAAAGTTATTAGCCTACATTAAAATATAGTTCACACTAAAAACATTAGTTCATTTGTTATAGCTAACTCCAATGACACTAATACTTGGTTTTATTAGTTTACTAAGTCAAAGCTTAATTGCTTTGGCTTTTTTATTTTTAATAACTTTGATTAATTCTTAATTTATTTAATAAAGCTTTTATCTTTGATAAATATAAATTGCAAAAGAAAAAATTTATGAAAAAAACATCTTTTATACTCTTTCTAATATTGATAAGTTGTAGTTCCCTTAAAGAGACTAAAAACTCATCTGAAAAGAAAAAAATAGAGATTTTTACTAACTCACAAAATTATACTCTAAAAATACCTAATCATTGGAAGACTGTAATTGATCATGATTTCATAAGTTATACACCTAAAGATTTAAATGATATTTTTCATAAAAATACTGTTAGAGTATTTAAAATCGCTCAAAAAGAAAAAACGTCTCTAAAGAAAATAATAGATGCCGAAATAAAAAAGCTAAAAAAAGTAATAAAAATAAATTCTCAACAGGTTATTAAAGATAAAACTCAATTCGGAACAACCTATATCCATCAATATAAACACAGTTGGAACCTAACTAATTATGAAGTAATAACATATTATTTTAAGGTTAAAAATAATTACTATTTATTTAGTTATTCTTCTGATGAAAGATTTCAAAAGAAATACTATTATGATGCTTTATCAATTTTCAAATCATTCACATTGAAATAAATCCTGAGCACTAAAGACAAACTACCTTAAAAAAACAATTCATAACAACAAAAACCCACACTTTATAAAGTGTGGGTTTTTGTTGTTTACGCTACTCCTAAAATTCTTTGAAGCGGAATAATTGTTGATTTTTTTAAGATGACCGACTTCTCTGTCAGTCCCCATATAGTAGTTTCTACCATTTTTAAACCAGTATCATCTACAAAGGTAATTCTTACTTTTCCTTTTTCTAGATTACCAAGAGCCAAAGCTCTTTTTAAATCTATAAAACGGTTAAGTTGATCATTTTTCTTTCCTAAAACTTCTGCTTTCGAAAAATTTAAAAATTTAATTTGTTCTTTTTCAATAATTTGAACATCGCTAATTGGTATCATATAATTGGGGAATTATAGGTTATTTACTAATACACATGAAAAACATAATATTTACCAAAAATAACAAATAACTACACTTTTCACAGTAAACATATGTTAATAAACACTATTAACTAATTAAACAATATAAATAACACATATTCTATACAATCCGTATTTAAAAACCATTTCCTTATTTTTACGATATGAAATACACTGTTTTAATATTATTATTCTCATTATTTGTTCAATCTCAGCAGCTACCAAAAGGGTTTTCTTATTTACAAGAAATAGTTCCTTCTATAAAAAAAGAACTTAGATATTGCTCTGATAATAATTTTGTAGGTACTGCGATTAATGGGTATCAAGAAAACACACTTATTATCACTACAAAAGCAGCCAAAGCATTAAGTAAAGTACAAGGCGAGTTACTAAAAAAAGAATTGAGCCTGAAAGTTTTTGATGCTTATCGACCCCAAACTGCCGTAAATCATTTTGTGAAATGGGCACGTGTTATGAATGACACAGTAATGAAACAGCAATACTATCCGAATGTTAAGAAAAGGCAGTTATTTAAAAAAGGATATATATCCTCAAAATCTGGTCATTCTCGAGGTAGCACAGTCGATTTAACTATTATCGATTTAAAAACAAATAAGGAGTTAGATATGGGAAGTCCTTATGATTTTTTCGGAATCTCTTCACATATTTTATATCCTAAATTAACCAAACAACAACAAGAAAACAGACAATTACTACAAACTATAATGCGTAAATATAATTTTAGACCTTATTCTAAAGAATGGTGGCATTTTACTTTAAGAAATGAACCTTTTCCTTCAACTTATTTTAAGTTTCCTATTCATTAAGAAACAACTGTTAAACATATTTCTAAAGTAATTACCTCTACTAAAACAACTTACATAATAAATAAGTTTTAACGCTTTGTTTAGACAAAGAAAAAAAATGGGCATTATATTTGCCTATATTTATTTGAAATGACAAAAAAACTGCACTTCTTTTTATTTATTATTACGTTAAGTATAAGCTCATATAATTTTGCGCAACTTGATGGTTCTTTTGGCAATAAAAAAAATAATAACTCTTCTTCTTTTGGCAATATACCTGCCACATCTAAAGAAGTTAAAAAACCAACATCGTTAGATTTTAAAAATAATGATGGTTTTAAAACGGCACATACTAAACAACAAAAGGGTCTTAAAAAGAAACAAGCTGAAAGAGATTTAGAGAATAAAGGTATTTTAACCAAAGCTAAAATAGCAGAGCAGCAATACCTAAAATCTTTCCAAAAAATAAACGGAATGTACAACTACCCTGTTATCGATCAAGATTTAGGGAGTTTTAGTACAAAATCTAAAAATGTAAATATTATTTGCAGGGATTTTCAGTATCCAGACGGAGATCAGGTAATGATCCTTGTAAATAATATTCCGGTAGTTAGTAATTTAACACTTAAACAAAACTACCAATCTTTTAACATCCCTTTAGATGAAGGTATAAATACGATTGAAATCATAGCCTTAAATCAAGGAAGTTCAGGCCCTAACACCGCAGGATTTAAAATTTTTAATGATGCAGGTATGCTTATTTCATCTAATCAATGGAATTTGGCTACAGGTGCAAAAGCATCAATTATTATAGCAAAGCAAAAAGATTAGAGTTCAAAGATTTTAGCACAAAAAAACCTTGCTATAACTTTTAACAAGAACTTTTTTAAAATTACCAAAAACTACTTACTTTTGTAGTTAGGTTTTAAAATACGCAAAACAAACAAACTTTAAATAAACAACTAATATATAATGAATAAAATAACCAAAGAAACCTATATCAATTGGTATAGAGACATGCTATTTTGGAGAAAGTTTGAAGATAAGTTAGCAGCTGTTTACATTCAACAGAAAGTAAGAGGTTTTTTACACTTATATAACGGTCAAGAGGCTGTTTTAGCTGGTTCATTACATGCAATGGATTTAACTAAAGATAAAATGATTACTGCATACCGTAACCACGTACAACCAATTGGTATGGGTGAAGATCCTAAACGTGTAATGGCAGAATTATATGGTAAAGTTACAGGTACCTCTAAAGGTATGGGTGGTTCTATGCACATTTTTTCAAAAGAATTTGGTTTTTACGGTGGTCACGGAATTGTTGGTGGTCAAATTCCGTTAGGAGCAGGATTAGCTTTTGGAGACAAATACAAAGGTAATGATGCCGTAACTCTTTGTTACTTTGGTGATGGAGCTGCACGTCAGGGATCATTGCATGAAACTTTTAACATGGCTATGAACTGGAAGTTACCAGTAATTTTCATCGTTGAAAACAATGGTTACGCAATGGGAACTTCTGTTGAAAGAACTGCTAACCACACTGATATCTGGAAGTTAGGTTTAGGATACGAAATGCCTTGTGGACCGGTAGACGGAATGAACCCTATTAAAGTTGCCGAAGCTGTTGATGAAGCTGTACAAAGAGCTCGTCGTGGTGAAGGACCTACTTTCTTAGAAATGAAAACATACCGATATAGAGGTCACTCAATGTCTGATGCACAACAATACCGTACAAAAGACGAAGTTGAAGAGTATAAAAAGATTGACCCTATTTCGCAAGTATTAGAGATCATTAAAGAAAACAAATATGCTTCTGAAGAAGAAATAGAAGCTATTAAAAAAGAAGTAAAAGAATCAGTAAAAGAATGTGAAAAGTTTGCTGATGAATCTCCATATCCTGAAATAAACCAATTACACGATATGGTATACGAACAAGAAGATTATCCATTTATAAAATCTAAGTAAACCATGGCTACAATTATAAACATGCCTCGCTTAAGCGACACGATGGAAGAAGGAGTGGTAGCTTCTTGGTTAAAAAACGTTGGAGACAAAGTTGAAGAAGGCGATATTTTAGCCGAAATTGAAACCGACAAAGCTACAATGGAGTTTGAATCTTTTCACGAAGGTGTTTTATTACACATTGGTGTTCAAGAAGGTGAAGGCGCTCCTGTTGATAGTTTATTGGCTATTATTGGTGAAGAAGGTGAAGACATTACTTCTTTATTAAACGAAAACACTGCCGATAAAGAAGAAAAGGAAGAAACTCCTAAGAAAGAAGAGGAAAGCGATAACAAAAATAACGCTGGCGAGAACGAAACAACAGCAACTCCTGAAGGTGCAATTGTTATTAACATGCCTCGACTAAGTGATACCATGGAAGAAGGTACTGTAGCTTCTTGGTTAAAAAGCGTTGGAGACAAAGTTGAAGAGGGTGATATTTTAGCTGAAATTGAAACTGATAAAGCTACAATGGAGTTTGAATCTTTTAACGAAGGTGTTTTATTACACATCGGTGTTCAAGAAGGTGAAGCTGCCCCTGTAGATACTTTACTTGCTATTATTGGTAAGGAAGGTACAGGTATTGATGCTGTATTAGCTTCTCAGAAATCAGGAAATGCAACTGCTGCTCCTAAAGAAGAGAACAAAAAAGCCGATCAAAAAGAGGAAAAAAATGTAGTTCCTGAAACTGCAACAACTCCTTCTGGAGGTAGAATATTTGCTTCTCCACTAGCTAAAAAAATAGCAACAGATAAAGGAATTAATTTAGCTGATGTTAAAGGTTCTGGAGAAAACGGACGTATCGTTAAAAAAGATGTAGAAAATTACACTCCATCTGCTAAAACTGATACTCCATCTGCCACAACTAAAACGAATACTAACACCTCTAATCCATCTGCAGTAAGAAACTTTGCTGTTGCCGGAGAAGAAAATACATCAGAAGTTAAAAATTCTCAAATGCGTAAAGCAATAGCTAAAGCATTAGGAAATTCTAAATTCTCTGCACCTCATTTCTACTTAAATATTGAAGTAGATATGGACAACGCAATGGCTTCTCGTAAAACAATTAATTCGATTCCTGATACCAAAGTATCATTTAACGATATGGTTGTAAAAGCGTGTGCTATGGCATTAAAAAAACATCCGAATGTAAACACTAGCTGGACAGATAACAATACGTTATTTCACAGTCATATTCACATTGGCGTTGCAGTAGCTGTTGATGAAGGTTTAGTAGTACCTGTTGTAAAACACACAGATGCTTTAAGCTTAACTCAAATAGGGTCTTCGGTTCGTGATTTAGCTGGTAAAGCAAGAAATAAGAAAATTACTCCTGCTGAAATGCAAGGAAGTACTTTTACGGTTTCTAACTTAGGAATGTTTGGTATCGAAAGCTTTACTTCTATTATAAATCAACCTAACTCAGCAATTTTATCTGTTGGAGCCATTGTACAAAAACCTGTTGTTAAAGACGGTGCTATTGTGGTCGGTAACACGATGAAATTAACTTTAGCTTGCGACCACAGAACGGTTGACGGTGCAGTTGGTGCTCAGTTTTTACAAACATTAAAAACATTTATTGAAAACCCTGTTGCAATGTTAGCATAGTTTTTCAATAATATTCTATAAAAAAAGCTCGCAATTTGCGAGCTTTTTTATTTTAATACTTTTTTTCGCTTGTACTACATGTGGTTCGCTATAGTAAACTATAAATTGAAAATAATTTCAATGTTTAAACTTTAAAACAAGCAATCTTATCGCTTTTTTTACAGCTGTTAAATCGACTTTCTTAGCAAACTTAAGTAGTATTAATAATTCTGTTTTGAAACGCTATAAAACAAGTTAAAACATCATTTACATTTAATGCAGAATACTTCGGGTTCTTACTCTTAAAAGTATTAATTGTTTTCATACTTTCTTCGGATAATATGTCTAACCCAAATTATTACCTAAATAACCTGATTTGAAATTAGGGTCTGATTGCTTCTTAGAGTTGATAATCTTACTTTTTTTTGTATTACAAAATACTCCATACCTACAAATACTTATCTAGATTTACCTTCTGATTTTTGATGTAGTTAATTCTATAATAGTTCTTTATCCTTTTAGTAAAAGCAACAAGAGTGTTTGCAAACTCTTTTTACCTACTGATAAGAAAAACCGTACAACATCCTATCCTTCTCTTTTAATTTTACTTCTATAACTATATTAAAGCGTTATTTAGCTGATAATCTTAAATATGAAATTGAATTTCAACTACAAAAGAACAATATAATGCCACAATTATTGAGCACACACACCCATAACGAATTTATGTTTTTCTTTTTTATCTTCAATAAAAACTCTTAAAAAACCATTTACAACGAAAATAAATTAGCATCTATTTATCTTGTATATTTATTTAAACTTTTCGCGTTTTATTCATCAACCAAAAATCAGCCAATACTAAAGCTGTTAATGCTTCTACAATTGGTACCGCTCTAGGAACTACACAAGGATCATGACGTCCTTTACCTTGTATTTCTGTTAATTCATTTTCTGAATTAATAGTTTGTTGATTTTGCATAATAGTAGCAACAGGCTTAAAAGCTACTCGGAAATAAATATCCATTCCGTTTGAAACGCCTCCTTGAATTCCTCCTGATAAATTTGATTGCGTGGTACCATCTTCATTAAAAATATCATTATGCTTAGAACCTTGCATTTTAGCGCCACAAAACCCGCTTCCGAATTCAAAGCCTTTTACAGCGTTAATAGATAACATTGCTTTACCTAGCTCTGCATGTAATTTATGAAAAATAGGCTCCCCTAAACCAATAGGCATATTTTGAGCTACACAAGTAATTGTACCACCAATGGTATCACCTGCTTTTTTAATTTCTTTAATTTTAGCAATCATCTTTTCTGCTGATGCTTCATCCGGACAGCGAACAGTATTACTTTCTGTTTTAGTGAAATCTAAGTCCTGATAAGGTTTCATCATAAAAACATCGCCAACAGATGAAGTAAACGCATTTATATTAATATGCTTAATTAATTGTTTTGCCAAAGCACCAGCAACTACCCAATTAGCAGTTTCACGTGCGGATGTACGACCACCACCCCTATAATCTCTTATTCCATATTTTTTATCATAGGTATAATCTGCATGCGAAGGGCGATATACATTTGTATTATGATTATAATCTTTACTTTTTTGATTGGTATTTTTTATTTGAAAACCAATAGATGCCCCAGTTGTTTTACCTTCAAAAATACCAGATAGGAACTCGACAGTATCTGGTTCTTTACGCTGGGTTACAATTTTAGATTGTCCTGGCTTACGCCGATCTAATTCTTTTTGAACGGCATTTAAGTCTACCTCCATCCCTGCCGGAAAACCATCTATAACTCCTCCTATTGCAATTCCATGTGATTCACCAAAAGTGGTTAGTTTTAAAATATTCCCAAATGAATTAAACATGCTTTATCTATTTTAAAACAAAAATAATTTATTTGAAATGAAAAACTATCGCTTTTAAACTATAATTATCTTAAAAACGATATTAAAATTAAATGGTTTTCGCTTTCTAATCTATTTAAATATCCCGTTTTTAAAAATAAATGTGCCTCAATGATATTTTTATAAAAAAAAATTCTTTTCACAAAAAAGCAAACTACCTGATAACAAAACAATTGCAGATACAACTCACTTTTTATCTAAAAAACATTAAAAAAAAGTTCATTATATTTTTTTAGAACTAAAAAAAGGTTCTATATTTGCACCCGCAATCAGGGAATACTTGATTAGCATGTCAGGAGAAATGGCAGAGTGGTCGAATGCGGCGGTCTTGAAAACCGTTGTCTGTAACAGGACCGGGGGTTCGAATCCCTCTTTCTCCGCAAAGCCGAAGCTAACGCTTCGGCTTTTTTTAGGGGATTAAAGAAAAAGCTTACTTTGTAAGCTTTTTTCGATTTTAAACATAATCAAAATACACATTAAACATCAAAGTTAGGTTACCCTATAAGTTACCCTTGAAAAAAAAGCGATATTTAGGGTAACTAAATTCTTTAGGGAATACTGAGGAATCCCTCGCTAACCTCCTGTTTTACTGATAATTTTACAAAAAATTAAAAACGTATTATTATGATTAAAACATTTTTCTATCTAAAAACAGACAAACAAAACAGCGAAGGAGAATCTCCTATTTATGCCAAAATTCAACTTAAAGGCAAAAAAACAACACTCAGTACTCGGAAATTCATCAGCAAAGAACGTTGGAAATCAACTAACAAACTAAGAAATAAACTTCGTTTAAATACCGAAAAGATAAGTAAGTCTGTAATAGATTTACTAGAATCTAAAATTGAAACAATTTACCTAGAATTATCAAAGAGCAACCCAAATACAACTCTTGACGATGTAAAAAATAAACTAAACGGTAAAGCAATAGGGATAAACGAAATAAATATTCTAGAACTTTTCCAAAAACACAACGATTATTTTAATAAGAAAGTTGAAGCTAATGAACGTAGTAAAGCCACCCTACAAAAATATAATAGAGCCAAAAATTTATTAACAAACTTTATTAAAATTAAACATGGTGAAACAAACTTTAACATAACCGACATTAACAATCAATTCATCTATAATTTGGAGTTATTTTTAAAATACGAATCTTCATTTAAAGGTAATATTGGAATAAGTCATAATTCTGTAGTGAAATATTTTCAATGTTTTAAAACCATATGTCAATATGGTATCAAACGGAATCTAATTAAAAGCAACCCCTTTTTATGTTATGATGAAAAACTCGTAATTAAGGAAGCTATTTTCCTAACAAAAGAAGAACTTGAAAGAATTGAAGCAAAGATATTCAGTTCAGAAAGACTTAACAGAGTCAAAGACATCTTTTTATTTTCATGCTATACCAGTTACGCTCCTATTGATGTTAAAAACCTAACTATCGATAATTTAATAAAAGATAATGACGATACACTATGGATTAAAACTAATCGAGCAAAAACTACTATAAAATCTAATGTCCCAGTTTTACCACCAGTTAAACGAATTATTGATAAGTACGCCCATTTAGATGGAGATAAGCTACTGCCAAGTATAAGCAACCAAAAGATTAACGAATATTTAAAAGAAATTTCTGATATATGCCGAATAGACAAAAAGTTAACTCACTATGTCGCCAGACATACGTTTGCAACAACGGTTACCCTTGGAAATGGAGTCTCAATTGAAAATGTTTCTTCCATGATGGGTCACACCCGAATAACAATGACCCAACATTATGCTAAAGTTTTAGATATAAACGTAAAGAACGATATGAATAAGCTAAGACAGAAATACGCATAGTCCTATATTTTTTATATTTTAGAAGCCCTCAATAACGAGGGCTTTTTTTATTAGAAATTTTATGAAACACCTTATTGACCTTAACAAAGAGATAGAAAAAATAGTTAATCCCGAAATTAACTTTCATCATGATTATCAAACTTTTTCATTTTTTAAAACATGGGTAGTTGAGGCTGATAATGAGTATTTTAATAATTGGGAAAAAAGAATTAAAGATAAAATCAATCATATTGCTGATTTAGACAGCCCTATCAAGGTTAAATTTATTAAAGTATTTCATCAAGATGTTTTACAAAAATATAAAGACCTTCTTAAACTAAATTTTAATAATTTAGATACAGTCAAGTCTACTATTCATAGCGAATATAAAACCTCTAAATCTATTGACAAACCGAAAAAACGATGTAGTGATATATCTTACGAAAAGGAAAGTGTTTTTTATATGTCCCACTACTATTACTACGAAGAAATTATATATAAACTTGGGAAGATTTTTTATAGTGACAATTATCTTCTATTAGAAGACCCAGAATATACATTAGAAGATGAGAAGTCCAACTTAGAAGAATTAATTCTTGAAAGTTTAGAGGTTGAAAATGAGGAAATTGAAAAAAAGGTGCTTGAAGCAAAAGAAGCCAATAGAGCCTTTCTTGAAAAAGAAGGTACAAAAAAAGAGGTAATCGAAAAGGAACTATCTAAAATTCACAGTGTAACTAAGGTAGATATTGAAGAAGAATTAGAAAAAGTGTATTCTTATGTTCATCTTTCTATTTGCCTAGACAATACTAAAACTGTATTAAAGAATATAATCAAACACCTAGATAACCTAGTCAATCTCATAAAAAAACTTGAAAACTATAAAGAAGACGAGTTTACACTAGATGAAATTCTTATTAACGACCCTACCGATATTAAACTTGAATATAAATTGAGTAAAATGGAAGTTGCTTTATTTTATAGAGCATTGCATGATACTGGTATTATCCATGTTAATAATCAAGGACAAAAGCACCCCTATACAAACTTGAAATCGTACATTGATAATTCCAATATTTATTATTTGGATAAAGCAAAAATGAGTAAAGTGAACGATATTACAAGGCAATTTGCTAGATTTCTAAATGATAATAAATACGAAAAGCACGAATTAAAAATGCTTAATCATATCATTGAAAAATTCAAATCTAGAATTGAATACATCAAAGCAAACCAAGAAGAAGGACTTGCTTAATTATTAATAGGGAATGCTAGGGAATCCCTCGCTACACCTAATAAAACCTCATATTTTTGCATCATAATAATTAAACAAAATATGTTATGATACAAAATGAATCACCTACAATTTTAATCAAGTTAGACAGATTGCAATCTCTATTTAATCCAGTAATAAATAAACTGGAAGCAATAGAAACAAAACTTCTTAAAAAGCAACAAGCTCCTAAAGGGTACTATCGAAATAAGGAGCTTAAGGCTTTATTTGGATTATCACCAAATACAATAATAAAATATAGGGAGTCTGGAAACATCCCATACACAATGATGGGTGAAGTGTACCTATACCCTATTTCTAAAATAGACGAGTTACTGACTAAAAACTCTAATTACTAAGATTATGTCAGTACGTTTATACATCCGAAGAGATATAGTTGAGTTTTTACACTATAAGCTTGAAACAATACCACCTTATAAAGATTTAGATTTTATGGATTTGAATAAAGGAACTTTATTCAATTATGATAGCAATAACTTTTATTGGATTTTAGATAAGTTATTAAACCAAAAACAGAATGGCATCAAACCAAAAGAAGATGGATATATTTCATTATGTTCTAAAATATTGATAGATAATTTAGGTAAACAATATCAAACATATATAAGTTATTTAGTAAATCACAGTTTTATACAAAGTAATAAAAGATATAAAGAATATGAATGTTTAAAGTATAAGATATGTATAGATTATTCTATTGAATTTATAAATTATAATACAAATGTCCTATCTATTCCAGACAATGAAGTAAACATAACACAAACCCCTGTAAATATTGATATTAACCCTGTTTTGAAAAACAGGAAAAAAAATGAACTTGTTACAGTTAGTTTTGATGTTAAATCTAAAATGTATAAACAAAAAATTAAGGAATATGAATTGGAATTAGGTAGAAACAGGAAGTACCCTCCATTTCTTAAAACCATGTCTCAATACTTTAGAAAAAACTTAAAAATAAACTACAATGAAGCAATTGAATATTGTAAAAACTATATTGATACTGAAACTGAAAAACTAGAACTAAAATTTAATATTGGTAAAATAAGCAAAAGAGAGTTTAACAAAGAAATAAAAAAACTTCCTAATCGCTATACCCAACGAATCATTTCTGTTAAAAACTTACATTTTGGTAAAAAGAATAAATCATTAAAATTCAATAGAAACAACTCTAACAAACGAGTAGATACGAATCTTACCTTTATGGCTAAGGATATTAGAAAGTTTATTGTAGGCATCGAAAACATGTCTTACCTAGACCTTTCTAATTCTCAACCAGTACTATTCAATATAATATTGAAAAAGCATTATAAAAATGCTAGTAATCAATTTAAAGAAGAAATTAAAAGATATTATTTAACAACTATTTCGGGGAATTGGTATGAAGAGTTATGTGATATTTTTAAACTTAACCGTAATTGTAATGAGGATAGAGAAATAGCAAAGAAAAACTGGATGAAAATTGCATACTCTAGGAATAAAAAGTATAAAGTTTTAAAAAATAAATTTAAACGGTATTACCCAAAAACCAACGAATTTATTGAAAAAATAAAATCTAATGACCACAGTCAATTTGCAATAAAATTACAACGTATTGAAAGTAAAATATTTATTGATGAAATATGTAAAGCACTTGTAGAAAAGAATATCATACCGTATTCCATCCATGATGGTGTTTTAGTTCCTAAAGAACAAAAGGACATTACTTATAATGTAATGATTGAAATATTAAATGAGCATATTGGAAGTATTCCTGTAATATCTATTGATGATAAAAAAGTGTATCGCCCAACTACCAAGGAGGAAAACTTAAAGATTCAATTTGAAAAACACTTTAGCACTTAGATTTTTCATTTTAAGCTTTCAATCTGAACTAGTTTATTAGAATCATTAAGTAGATAAACTGCACGAAATAATTAATTTTTCCTGTTTTTTACATCCAATGTTTTTTCCTAATCATGTTAGTTTATTAAAAAGTACTTTGTTTTAGTGTTTTAGCTGCGTATTTTAAAATTGCATGTTAGCCAGTAGGTGAGAGAAAAAGTACAAAAAAGTACATTTAGAACATTATGTGCTACTTATTATCTCCTCTAGGGAGGGAGGGTAAGAGAGGTCTTCCCTCCGTGGTAGTATAGGTAGAGTGTTTAATTGATAATGTACGCTGTAGTGTATATTTAATTTGTTTTGAGCTTTCCAATAGTTGGAATTATTACATGAAATACTCCATTATCATCCTTCAATAAAGAGAAGTCTTTTAAAATTGATTCATATAGAACATCTTCTAGTCCTTCATATTTTGTTTTTATCAATAAAATCAATTGTTGTTTAATTAACGTACTATAATTTGATTCCTCTTGCTCTTTTAAATTTTGATTGTTAACTTTCATTTTACTAAGCTATTTGTCGTGTTTCACATGATAAAAATTCTGCTAAAATAAGCTGGTCTAACTCATTGTTTTCATGCAACCAAATAAGTTCATTTTTTAAGCTTTCATTGCTATAATCAGCATCTTCTTGATACTGAATACTAACGTAATTTATTAATAGTTTTTTGGTGTAAGGAGTGTATAATAATTCGATATTTTCAATAGTCATTTCCATTTTTAATTTTTGTTAGTGTACTTGTTATTAAATTCATTAATAAGCGAAACGTGAATTCGCCAGCTATGTCTTTTTTTATATAATAAATTTGGTTGGTCTTTATACTTTTCTTTAAGTTCAGCAATACGGTAGCGAAAAGTACGTTCGCTAATGCCAGTAATTTCTAGTATCTCACCAAATTTTAAATGTGTTTTCTGTTTCATAGTAGTCTTTTATAATAAATATGCAGCTGCAAGTAAAAAGTTGAATTATTAGTTAAATATTTTAAATAAATTTTATTCAGTAAAGTGTATCACTAAGCTATACTGATAATTCAGTAGATTTAAGTATCTTCACTTTTTCAAAAAAATTACTATAAAATTACACATGACAAACGTTAAAGAATCTGCAAATTTTATTTGGTCGATAGCCGACTTATTACGTGGTGATTACCGCCAAAGCGACTACGGTAAGGTAGTCTTACCTTTTACAGTTTTAAGGCGTTTAGATTGCGTTTTAAAAGCTACTAAAGCCGATGTTTTAAAGAAGCACGAGCAAGTAAAAAGCATGAATATTCAGAATTTAGACCCTATTTTAAACAAGGTTGCTGGATATAATTTTCATAATTCTAGTTTATTCGATTTTGATAAACTAATTGCAGACCCAAATAATATAGCTTCCAATTTGCGAAACTATATCAATGGATTTTCAGAGGAAGCGAGAGAAATAATTGAGCAGTTTGAATTCGATAATCAGATTACAAAATTGGAAGAATCCAACTTACTTTTCATGGTGCTGAAACGTTTCCAAGAAGTAGATTTACATCCAGCGCAAATTTCTAGTATGGAAATGGGTTACATGTTTGAAGAATTGATTAGAAAGTTTGCCGAAATATCCAACGAAACCGCTGGGGAACACTTTACACCTCGTGAAGTCATTCGCTTAATGGTAAATCTATTGTTTATGAACGATAGAGAGATTCTAACACAAAAGGGAATTGTAAAAACTATTTTCGATTGTTGTGCTGGTACTGGTGGTATGTTGTCGGTAGCCGAAGAATACTTAAACGAATTAAATCCAGATGCGAGATTAGAAGTGTTCGGACAAGAATTAAATCCAGAATCGTATGCCATCTGTAAATCCGATATGTTAATCAAAGGTCAAAAACCAGATAACATTGCCAAAGGAAACAGTTTAAAAAGTAAAGACGATGTAAAGCTAAAAGGCGACCAGTTTATAAATCATAAGTTCGATTATTTAATTACCAATCCGCCATTTGGCGTAAAATGGGGAAAAGTACAGAAGGAAGTAACAGAGGAACACCAATCGCTTGGTCATGGTGGTCGTTTTGGTGCTGGTTTACCTTCGGTTAGCGATGGTTCGTTTTTATTCTTGATGAGTTTAATGTCTAAAATGAAACCTAAAGACCAAGGAGGTTCTCGTTTAGCCATTGTATTTAACGGTTCGCCATTGTTTTCGGGTTCGCCAAGTAGCAAGAAAAACGAAAGTAGTATTCGTCAATGGATTATAGAAAACGACCTTTTAGAAAGCGTTATCGCTTTACCTAATCAATTATTTTACAATACTGGTATAAGTACTTATATCTGGATAATTAGTAACCACAAGGCTACAGAACGAAAAGGAAAAGTTCAGCTGATAAATGCTGTAGACTACTTTAAAAAAATGAGTAAATCTTTAGGGGATAAACGTAATGAGTTATCCGACCAACATATACAAGATATTACCAAACTATATGGCGATTTCTCAGCAAACGAACATTGTAAAATATTCGATAATACCGATTTTGGTTATGCTAAAGTAACCGTAGAACGTCCGTTGGTAGAAAACGGAAAACCAGTTACCGATAAAAAAGGAAATCCGAAACCAGATGCTAAATTACGTGATACCGAAAACATACCGTTAAAAGAAGATGTTGCTAATTATATGAAACGTGAAGTATTGCCACACGTGCCAGATGCTTGGGTAGATGAAAAGAAAACGAAAATTGGTTACGAAATTAACTTTACCAAATACTTCTACCAATACAAACCACTAAGGTCTTTAGCTGATATTAAAGCAGACATTTTGGCTTTAGAAGAAGAAACCGATGGTTTAATTAAAACCGTTATGGTATAAGTATGAAGCAATACGAAACATACAAAGATTCTGGAGTAGAATGGTTAGGCGAAATCCCAGAACATTGGGAGGTAAAAAGATTAAAGTTTCTTGGTGATGCTATAGGAGGAGTTACCTATTCACCAAAAGACATTGTTGAAAATGAAGAAGAAGGTACACTGGTATTAAGGTCTTCAAATATTCAAAAAGGTGAATTATATTTAGAGGATAACGTTTATATTAATACTGAAATTCAAGAAAAAAAGACATTAAGAAATGGAGATATATTAATATGTTCAAGAAACGGAAGTCGTCATCTTATAGGTAAGAATATCTGTATAGATGAACGAACAGAAGGAGAAACGTTTGGAGCATTTATGATGATTTTTAGGTCTAAAAACTCAAAGTTTTTATATCAATTCTTTAATTCACCAATTTTTAAATCTCAATCTGGTCTATTTTTAACAGCAACCATTAATCAATTAACATCGGGTACATTAAATAATTTTTATATAGCAATTCCAAAATCTTTAGAAGAACAAACCCAAATAGCCAATTACCTCAACCAAAAAACAGCTCAATTAGACACATTAATTGCTAAAAAAGAGCAGTTAATAAACCTATTACAAGAAGAGCGCACTGCAATGATTAATCATGCAGTTACCAAAGGTTTAGACCCAAATGTACCAATGAAAGATTCTGGTATTGAGTGGCTGGGTGAGATTCCAGCTCATTGGGAGGTTAAGAAATTGAAATATGTTTGTCAACTAGTTAGTGATAAGACCAAAGAAAAACCAGATTACGTTTTAGCTTTGGAAAATATTACGAGTTGGTCTGAGGAAATTATTGGTAATCCTTTTGAAAATAAAATGGAAGGTGATTCTAATTTGTTCCAAGAAAATGATATTTTATTCAATAAGCTTAGACCTTATTTAGCAAAAGTTGTTAAAGCTACAAGAAATGGTGGATGCGTAGGTGAATTATTAGTTCTTAGACCAGAAAAAAAGATTTGTCCAAATTTTCTTTACCGAAGATTAAGTTCTGAAATGATTATTACAATTGTTGATGGTTCAACTTATGGAACAAAAATGCCTAGAGCAAGTTGGGATAAATTTATTAGCAATATTCAAATAGGTGTACCGCCTAGAGAAGAACAAGAACAAATATCTGATTACATTGAAACTAAGCTTAATTATTCTAAAAGTATAGTCGAGAAATATCAAAAAGAAATAGAACTTTTAAAAGAATACAAAACCGCATTAATTAGCGAAGTAGTTACTGGTAAGGTAGATGTAAGAGAAGAAGTTTTAAATTAGCACTATGAGCATATTAGTAAGCATAGAAAATTTATTGTCTGGAAACATTGTAGAAGGTACACGTATGGAGTTTAAAAAAGGATGGAACCCTAAAACAATTATGCGTTCTGTTTGTGCTTTTGCTAATGATTTTGAAAATGAAGGTAGTGGCTATATTGTTGTTGGTGTAGATGAAGCTGAGGGTAAAGCCATACGCCCTGTTTTAGGTTTTAATCCTAGTGATTTAGAAACCGTTGAAAAACAATTAATAGGCTTTTGTAACCTTATTAAACCTACCTACATGCCTCGTTTGTCTTTGGAGCCAATTGATGGAAAACATGTATTGGTGCTATGGGTTCCATCGGGTAGTAATAGAGCCTATAAAGTGCCAGACGATGTTACTGCGAAACATAAAACCTATAATTATCGTATTAGATACCGTTCTAATAGTGTTATACCAAATCCAGAACAAGAAGCAGAATTGCTGCAGCTTACAGCAAAAATTCCTTTTGACGATAGAGTTAATACACATTCCAATGTAAGTGATATGAGTTTTTCATTAATGCGAGAGCATCTAGAAAAAACAAATAGCAGACTCTACCAAGACAGCCACATCATGACGGTCACCCAATTGGCAGAAAAAATGAATTTATCACAAGGAGCAGATGAACATTTGTTCCCTAAAAATGTGGGTTTATTAATGTTTTCAGATACACCAGAAAAATACTTTAAAGGTGTTCAAATTGATATTGTTGAGTTTCCAAAAGGAGTAGCTGGAAAAGAATTTAATGAAAAAATATTTCATGGAGCAATTCAAAAGCAGTTGGTTGATGTGCTTTCTTATATAAAAACGAATGTTATAAAGGAGAAAGTTATTAAGTATGCAGATAAAGAAGCTTCTGATAGGGTTTTTAACTATCCATTTAATGCAATAGAAGAAGCTTTATCTAATGCTGTTTATCATAGGAATTATGAACTTTTAGACCCTATTGAAGTAAGAATTCTACCAGAAGCTATTGAGATAATAAGTTTTAATGGGGCTGACCCATCTCTAAAGCAACGAGATTTTGACAAAGGAATTGTTAGAGCAAGACGCTATAGAAACAGACGTATAGGTGAGTTTCTTAAAGAGTTAAGGTTAACAGAAGGAAGAGGAACTGGCATCCCAACTATAATAAAAGCATTAGCCGATAACGGTTCTCCAGAGCCAAAATTTGATGCAAACGAACCCGAAAGGACCCATTTTTTAGTTGAGATACCAATTCATTCGGCTTTTTATGGACCAGGTGCGGACCAGGTGCGGGACCAAGTGAATAAGCGTCTAGAATCTTTGAATATAAGGGAGTTGTCAGAGGTTGAGCAGTTAATAAAAGAACTAAAATCATCAGAATGGGACCAAGTGAGGGACCAAGTGAGCGACCAAGCGGACCAGGTGAATAAACATCTTTCTACAATTTTAGAATATTGCTTAAAGCCGAAGAGCAGAAAAGAAGTATGTGAAAAAATTGGATTAGCAAATAAAGATTCAAATTTTAAGCGATATGCTGGAGAAGCTTTAGATTTTAATTGGATAGAAATGACTAGCTCTACCACAAGTAGTGACCAGAAATATGTGACAACAGAAAAAGGAAAAAAACTAATTAAAAGTTAACATGGCTAAAGGAATACATACAGAATTAACATTTGAAGCAGCAATAGAGTTATCCTTATTAGAAGATGGTGATTATGTAAAAGGATATTCCACAGATTTTAATGCAGATTTAGGAATTTTCCCAAAATACGTTATCGAGTTTTTGAAGAACTCGCAACCAAAACAATGGGATAAACTGGCTAATATTCACAAAGATGCTGTAGAAACCAAAGTAATGCAACGCTTACTAAAAGAGTTAGATTCAAAAGGTACGTTAGAGGTTTTACGTAATGGTTTCACTGATTATGGGGTAAAGTTCAATATGGCGTATTTTCGTCCAGAGAGTACTTTAAATCCAGAAGCTGAGATTTTATATAGTAAGAATCATTTAGCAGTTACCAGACAGTTATACTACGAACGTAAAGGTAAAAACTCGTTAGACATTGTACTAAGTTTAAATGGTTTACCTATTGCAACCATAGAGCTTAAAAATCAGTTTTCTGGGCAAAATGTTAGTAATGCTAAAAAGCAATATAAATTCGATAGAGAAGCCAGCGAACCTATATTTCAATTTAAAAAAAGAACGTTGGTTCATTTTGCTTTAGATGCCGATGAATGCGAAATGACAACAAAATTAGCTGGTAAAAAAACAAGATACTTACCCTTTAATTTGGGAGCTAATAACGGTGCTGGTAATCCTTTAAATAAAGATGGGTATCGTACAGCCTATTTATGGGAATACGTTTTAGCTAAAGATAGTTTTATGGACATTATTGGTAAGTTTTTGCATTTAGATGTGGAAGTTTACGAGCTTAATGGCGTAAAGAAGAAAAAGGAAACCATGATATTTCCAAGGTTTCACCAGATGGATGTGGTTCGTAAACTAACCAAAGATGCTAAGGCAAAAGGAGCTGGACAAAACTATCTGGTTCAGCATTCTGCTGGTTCTGGTAAATCTAATTCCATTGCTTGGTTATCTTATAGATTATCTAGTTTACACAATACCCAAAACGAGCGTGTTTTCGATTCGGTAATTGTTATTACAGACCGTAAAGTATTAGATAGTCAGTTACAAAATACCATATACCAGTTTGAACACAAGCAAGGCGTGGTCCAAAAAATAGATAAGAATTCACAACAGTTAGCCGATGCTATTACAGCTGGTTCTAATATCATTATCACCACATTGCAAAAGTTTCCGTTTATCATAGAAAAGATTGGAGAACTTCAAGCAAAAAAATATGCTGTTATAATTGATGAAGCGCATTCTAGCCAAGGAGGTGAAGGAACAAAGAAGTTAAAAGAAGTATTATCTGCAAAAACTTTAGAAGATGCCATTTTAGAAGATGTACATTCTGGATTAGATGAAGATGCCGAAGACCAGATTAGAAAATCTATGGAAGCCAGAGGAAAACAAGACAACCTCAGCTTTTTTGCATTTACAGCAACACCAAAAACTAAAACGATAGAAGTTTTTGGTACGCTTAATAGCGAAGGAATTCCAAAGCCGTTTCATTTATATAGTATGAAACAAGCCATTGAAGAAGGTTTTATTCTGGATGTTTTAAAAAACTATACAACGTATAAAACGTACTTCAAGCTATCTAAAGAAATTGAAGACGACCCGAAGGTTAATAAAAAACAAGCTGCTAGAGCTATAGGTCGTTTTATGTCATTGCATCCGCATAACTTGGCACAAAAAACGGAAGTAATTATAGAGCATTTTAGACAAGTCGTTTCCAAGAAAATTGGTGGTAAAGCCAAAGCCATGTTAGTAACTGGTTCTAGATTACATGCGGTTCGTTATAAAGAAGAATTTGATAAATACATAAAAAATAAAGGCTATACAGATATTAAAACCGTAGTAGCATTTTCGGGTAAAGTGATTTACGATGCATATCCAGAAGGTGTAACAGAAGTAGAACTCAACGGATTTAAGGAAAAGGAATTACCTAAAAAGTTTGCTTCGGATGAATACCAATTATTATTGGTCGCTGATAAATATCAAACAGGATTCGACCAGCCGTTATTGCATACCATGTACGTAGATAAAAAATTATCTGGTGTAAAGTGTGTACAAACCTTATCCAGATTAAACAGAATGCATGCTGGAAAAGAAGATACCTTTATTCTTGACTTTACTAATGAAACCGAAGATATATTAAATTCTTTTCAACCATATTACGAGTTAACAACGATTCAAAACACTACAGACCCAAACCAATTATACGATTTAAAATCCGAAATTGAAAAAGGTCAAATTATCTGGGAATCTGAAATTGATAATTTTTGTAATGTGTTCTTTAAATCTGCAAGAGCTTTAAATGTAAAAGAACAAGGTAAACTTAATGCGTTTATAGACCCAGCAGTAGAACGCTTTAAACAATTACCAGAAGAAAATAGTAAAGACGATGTTATTGGAACAGAAATTACGCAAGATAATTTTAAACACGCCATACAAACCTTTACCAGATTATATTCGTTTTTAACGCAAATTATGCCGTTTAGCGATGTAGAACTGGAGAAGTTATTTACGTACTCTAGATTCTTATTGAAGAAATTACCACGAAAAAACCAAGAAGATAGATTTCAACTTGGTGACGAAGTATCTCTAGAGTATTACCGATTACAACGTGTAGCTGAACAGAATATCGTAATGGAAGGTCAAAATGAATATGGCTTGGAGGGAATGGATGGAGCTGGAATTCGAATGAACAAAGAAGAACAAGAAGCCTTATCTGAAATTATAAACGTGCTGAATAATAGATTTGGAACGGAGTTTAATGATGCGGATAAATTGTTTTTCGACCAAATAGAAGCTGAGTTGATTTTAGATGATAAATTATCAGAACAAGCGAAAAACAATACGTTATCTAATTTTAAATTTGGTTTCGAAGATGCTTTTATGGATAAGCTAATTGCACGAATGGAGCAAAATCAAGATATTTTCACGAAAATGATGGATGATAAAAATTTTGGTGGATTAGTGAAAGATTATATGTTGAAAAAAGTTTATGAACGATTGAATAAGTAATCGAACAGAACATTTTAAAAACAACACTAAAAAGTTTCACTATTATTAGAAGTGAAACTTTTTCATTTCACTAAACACTTAAACACCAACTACTTACGTGTATTTCACGGAAATCACACGTAAATTAGTTTCACTTTTGACTAAATTTAACTAAAAATGAAACTATTTTTATTATATTTGTATTAGATATAATAAAGATATGAGTGTTAAAGGTTCTGTTACTACAAGTGATTATTTAAATTTTGATTCTACGCTTAACAAAGCAATCAAAATAATTAAAAATGACAAAAACTATAAATTAGGGTTTTTAGTCGTTTTAGGTATTAATTCTGGTTTACGCATATCAGACTTATTATCGTTAAAGTTTTCAGATTTAGAATCTGATTCAATAACACTACTTGAAAAAAAGACAAATAAGAAACGTATTATAAGAATTAACGATAATATTAAAAATGCTTTTGATTTATTAAAATCTAAAGTTGACGTTCATGAAGGTTTTATTTTTACTTCAAACCAAAACACCGTTTACAGTACTCAATATGTAAATCGTAAAATCAAAGAATTCTTTGGAACTAAAAAATTATCAATTTCTACGCATTCACTAAGAAAAACTTTTGGTCGTCAAGTGTACTCTAATAATAATGAGACTGAAAAGGCTCTATTATATTTATCAGATTTGTTTAATCATTCGTCACCAGCAATTACAAAACGTTACCTAGGTATAAGACAAGAAGAATTGGATGATATTTATATGAGTTTATAAATATCATGTTTGCTCACTGTATTATAATTCAAGCCTATCAGAACCTTTCTAATAGGCTTTCTTGTATTCAGTAACATTGGTTAAGTAATTAATCATTCAGTTCATTAAATTTCTTATAGTGTGCGTTAAAAATAGTATTGTTTTCAGTTACCCTGTAGTTATGCATACCGTAAAAATTATTCGTAGCGTTAAACGTAGCTAACACAATATCTTTTTTCGAATACTCTTTACTGACTCCCTTCTTAAATGCTACAGATAAACCAAAGTCTTCATTGTTGAACATTGCAAAAGCGATTGCTTCATTTCCTTGGAAGATAACTCCGTATTTGCCATTTTTTTCAGTTAATCTAAAGTTTAATGTGTTTTCTGTAATTGTACTTTCTACTGCTTTAAAACTTGGATGAATGTTTTTCATAATATAATAATTTAAAATGTTAGTGTTAATTGTTTCACTGATGCAAATATCTAACATAACTCTAGGTATAGCGAGGGATTCCCTAGCATTCCCTAAAATTATTAAGTAATATTATTTTTATAGCGAATTAGATGCAATGAAAATAATTTATTCAGCTCGTAAAGAAGTAATGACCTTCTAAGCTATAGCAGACAAGCTAAACAAATTACCTCAATTCAAATTCAATTATTCTTTGGTAAAGAAAAAAGATATTGTTGCTACTGTATGAAGAAAATCCAATTCATCCACCCTATACTTAGTCCAATTTGAATCACCATTAATATATTTTGGTGGATAAATTACTACCAAGTATTCCTCCTCCTCTATTTTCATGTATGAATTGTTCTCATAGGGATTACCTACAAAATTTGTTGAATGCACTAATGTTTTCCATGAATCATATCTTGCTTCCATTTCTGATATTGAATCAAATTTTATCTGCACTTGTTTTTCATTACCATATTTCATAACATCAATTATGTTATCATGTTTACCAATAACTAATTTTAATTCTTTTCTTAATTTTTTAATTTCTTTTTTCATGCTTTTTGTTTTTAATTTATTGTCAATTACTTTTTTTATATTTTTCATTTTAGACGTCTTTTTTTAAGTTAATCATCTCTGGCATAGCATCATAAGTGCGTCCATTTAAAATCCTACCAGCTTTTTTCTTGTTTTTGCCTCCCCATTGTTTGAAGAAGAAATGAACATCAGATTTTTCGCATTGCTGTTGAATATCAATTACCCAATCTTTTTCCATGGGTCTTGCCTTGCTTCCACTTTCGCCTCCTACAATTACCCAATCAATTTTGTCAAGATTCATATTAGGTAATGCGCCTAGTAACGGCTCTAGAGATAAAAATTTGACATGAGCATCGGTTTCTCTTAAGCAATCGATACGATTTTCAACCAACTGATTTTCCACAGAAACACCCATCCATATATTAGGAGTCCAATCCAGTTCTGAATGAACTTCCAGAAGTCGTTCAGCTCGTTTGGTTAATAGTTGGAATGTATGTCTCTGGTTATCATTCATAACCTTAAAGACTTGTTTAATGTAGTCTAGAGGAATTTCTTCATGAAATAAATCGCTCATAGAGTTCACAAAAACGACTCTAGGTTTTCTCCATTTGTAAGGAATCACTAATGTTTTAGGATGAATTCTAACCTCGAAGTTGTCCTTATACTTTTCGATTCCCATAGATTGCCATCTTTTTGATAAAACTTCTGCATAACAGAATTTACAACCTTGTGAAACTTTACTACATCCTGTAGTTGGATTCCATGTTTCTTCTGTCCATTCAATACTTGATTTTGCCATAATATTATTTTTATTAATTATTAATACAGGGCAAATATCTCACATGTTTACAGGTATAGCGAGGGATTCCCTAGCATTCCCTAAAAAATTTATTTATAGGTGACTACACGAAACAATAATCTTATAGAGACTCTGTTCCGAACTTTCCTTTAGAAAAAGTGTTGTGATAAAATTGTCTATAATTACATTATCTTAGCACTTGAATTGTTCATTGAAATAAATTAGAAGTAAAACAACGAGAGTTACCTTATTAGTTACCCTAAAAAGTTAAGCTTTGGTAAGTACTATAAACATTGATGTTTCAAGATAGGTGGAAGAACCTCTTTCTCCGCAAAGCCGAAGCTAACGCTTCGGCTTTTTTTAGGGGATTAAAGAAAAAGCTTACTTTGTAAGCTTTTTTCGATTTATAAAAACTCCTTTTCTTTAAAATCTAGGCAGACATAACTGTTTTCTAAAAAAACGATCCATTTTACACTCCTCTCCAGTTTTATTATTTACAATTACCCTTATTAAATTATTGTTTTTTCATATTGAAAACTTCACCAAATTATACTAATTATTTTTTGATAAACATGTTTGTAAAATACCACTTACCATTTTCGTTTTGCTCTGCTGATATCTGGAAGTGTGTATAATCTCCTTCCATATTTTTTTTATGATCTTCACTTTTTACCCAAGCATTTACCAAGTTTTTTGCACTTGAAAAGCCATAAGCTACATTCTCTGAAACTCTTTTTGCTCCTGAATGTTTTTTTAAATATTCGCTTCTTTTAAAAAAATTATCATGTGATGGGACTGCTTGCGTTATCATATAATCGGTATGTGTGTAAGCTTGTGCTTTTATCACATTCATTTGACCTAAGCTACTTAATCCTTTATCAACTCTATACTGATTAATCAACGCTAAAATTTCAATTTCTATTACCTTGTTTTCTGGCACTATTAAAGATATAGTATCATAAAGATCTGTATCTATGTTTTCTTCAGAACAAGAAGCAAATATTAAACTGAATACTAAAAAAAATACGATGGCTTGTAGCGTTTTCATAATGTACTGGTTTTGATTACATTATAAAATTACAACAGGCATGAACCTTGTTTTATAATATTTCGATTAGCTAAACGTTTGTATAGATGAGTAACGTATTGTTATTGCTAACACCCGTTGACCGACACACAATTACCGTCGAAACAAAAAAACAACACACTAACAATCAATTAATTAAACCAATACACTATGACAGAAATTTACAAAAACAACACCCCTAAGAACATTTACTTAGCTTCGTAAAACTTAAAAACAAAAAGCAACTAACCTTTAATAAGCGCTATTAAATTAATTACATATCCTTTTATTAATTTTCTTTACAACTTATAAACCACGGCTATCTTCTAATAAAACTAAAAAGTGTTTCTTACAAATAATAAAAAGTATAACAAAACAGCCTGTGATGCCTTAAAACGAAAAAACCACTAGACTTAATCAAGTGGTTTTTTTATACAAAGGGGGAATTGGGGGGGGGCGATAAAAATCAAATAACTTATGAAGGGTTATTTTTAATTTCTGTACATTTTTTGAATCTCGATATACACTATTCATCTTTTATAGAAGTAAACTGAAATGCTACTTAGCATACATAATACGACTGTTATAAATAACTATACTTTGATAACACTACAAATATACAATGTATCAGTTTTTGACACGTTTAAACATCTTTAGCTGGATCTTTTATGTAGCCGAACAGTTGTTTTGTGTCGATTAACGGAGTATTACATTATGTAACACTCCATTAATTATTCATGTATTTACTACAGGTAGTGCTCATGAGAAACCATAAACTACATTCACTAATACTTTCTTTGCATCTATATTTTCTTCCACTCAAAAAGTAAATACAAGACTGAACACAAAAAAACAAGTTGGTTTATACCGTTTTCATAATGTTTTATTTTGAATTACATTATAAAAAAACTATATCTTAAAGCCTTATTTCTTGCTATCTCGATTAAGTAAACTTTTATATAAGTGAGCAACTTATTATTTATGGCGACAACATTCACCTATACATAACTATCTATAAAATAAAATTAACACATTTATAACATAAACGTCTATTTTACGCATATTTACTTCTTATAATTATTTCTATAAATTAATTTGCGGTATTTATGAATATTTGACAAGTCTTAACTTACATTGTAATACTGAAGCAACAACATAAACTTAATGCTCAAAAAAACTATAGGGCATGTATAACTAAGTTAAAGATATGTTGTTGATGCTTTAAGCTAAAAGCAAAAGGAATTCGACTCTTTTTAAAATGTTTCATATTATTTACAACACGTTAAGATGAGATAATAATACTTTTTTATAACTAGCCCCTATAGGAAGGACTTGCTCTTTAAGACAAACAGTACCGCGCTTAATTTCGATAATTTCAGCTAGATTAACAATAATTTTTTTATGAATACGTATAAAACTATTATTTTCTAATTTAGATAATACATTTTCTAGATTTAAGGATAATTCATAACTTGCTTGTTTAGCTACGATAAGTAATTTTGATTTTTCCTCTTTAATATAATAAATATCTTCAATTTTTAGTTTTGTAGGTTTTTCATTAATGGTTAATAACAATTGAGATTCATCTATAATACAGAATGAATCTACTACATCTGTACAGCTCTTAACTATTGTTGATGCCTCTTTTTTAAATTGACTTATTATATTGCTTAATGCGGATAAAATATTAGATGGTTGTAATGGTTTTGTGAAAAGATTTGCTACTAATTTAAATTCAGAAGCTTTAGCAATCATTTTTTTATCTGAGGAAGTGATAATAACTACCGGTTGTTGCTTTAAAACCTCAAGAAAATCAATACCAGAAAATACCGGCATTTGTAAATCTAAAAAAACAAGGTTAACAACATTATTATTAAGATACTTTAAAGCATTTAAAGGGTTTTGAAAAGTTCCTACAATCTTTAAATTCTTAACCGGCTCGCATATTTTCTCAATTATGGATATCGCCGTTAATTCATCATCAATAATAATACAATTTAACATCTGTAATCTTTTTATTCTATGACCTTACATAATCACATATCAAACAAAATTAACACACCTACAAAGCACTTTCTGATATTTTCGATGAATGAATAATAACTATAGGTAAGCGACTAAAATTAAACTATGTATTGCAAAATGGTTGAATACTTATTTTAATTAAACGTCTATCAACATTAACGTAAAGGTCATTATCAGTATCCTTTTTAGCGATGTTAGTTATTTATTTCAGTACGGAATCATTTAGATGAGTAACGTATTGTTATTGCTAACACCCATTTATCGATAGCAAAAAACCTCATATACAATTAATTAAATAAAAACTCTAATGAAAATTCACAATAAGTAGTAACCCCTAGAGTATATACTTAGCTTCATAAAGCTAAAAAACAAAGAGTTACACTTCATAAAAGATGTTATTTTATATAGCAACAAAAAGGTTCAGCCTTTTAAAACTGAACCTTTTACAAACATGGTGAATTCAAATCCCCTCAAATACCACCAAAATACTACTCTAATTAAAAAAACAATTAACGTATCTGTTACAAATATATAACCATCTACAAAAAACTTAGCATCACTATTAGTTTAATAGCTTTAATCAATAGATGAATTACTACTTTATAAAGATTAATGGGAAAAGTAACTACCATAACCTGCAGTACAATTACATACAGACTTATTAAATTATTATATTAAAAAAATATCCTTAAAAGCATAGCCTAAAATTCGTTCTAAAAAAGCAACTAACCTTTAATAAGCACTATTAAAATTAATTACATATCCTTTTATTAATTTTCTTTACAACTTATAAACCACGGCTAGCTTCTAATAAAACCATAAAGTGTTTCTTACAAATAATAAAAAATATAACAAAACAGCCTGTGATGCCTTAAAATGAAAAAACATAACTATCTTCAACAAAAAAACGATCCATTTTATATAAAATGGATCGTTTTTTTTATGTTTCTTAGGTATTCTAGCTAAATATTATTCTGGATAATTTCATATATAAAAAATATCCTGAAAAACCTATTACGGTTCCGTTTATAAAGCCACATAAAATATCAATAGGAAAATGAACACCTAAATACAATCTACTATAGGCAAAAACTAACGGAAAAAGAAGTAGGAATCTAATATAACGTACATGATTTTTTAAAAGCATAATTAAAAAAACAGCAACTACTGTAGATGTTGTTGCATGACCAGAAGCAAAACTAAAACTTTGAGGTCTTATTAATGTTCTTAGCAAATCTTTTATAGCAGGATCATTATTTGGCCTTAACCTTTCAAAAACCCCTCTTATAACGTTTGTAATTTGATCTGAAAAAGTAATTAAGGCTGCTATGAATACCATGGTAAACAATCCTTTTTTCCATCCATAATGCTTAAATATCAAAAAAAGTATGAAAACGAATAAAGGAATCCAATTAAACTGATTCGTTATCGCTAACCAAAGTCCATCCCATTGCTCACTTCCTAAATTATTTAAATAAATAAGGAGTTGCTTGTCTTTTTGTATAATGTTTTCTATCAAAACTATTTACCTACTTTTAATACTTCTATTTCAAAAATTAAATCAGCTTTACCTATGATTGGACCTAAACCAGCTTCACCATACCCTAAATAATAAGGAATAAAAAATGTTGATTTATCTCCTTCTCTCATTGTTTTTACCCCTTCTTTCCAACCTGCTATTAATGGTTTTTCTGTATTGTTGATTGTAAAAGTGAATGGTTTTTTACCTAAACTAGAGTCTATTTTTTTCCCATCTGCTAAATATAACGTATAATGCACCGTAGTTGGTAATGCCGGATTTACCTTTTTACCGTTTCCTTTTTGTAGTTTTAATATTTTTAAGCCTGAGTCTGTTTCAACAGCATCGTTAATACCTTTTTCTTCTTGAAACTTACGTTTCGCAGCCTCTACAGCTTTCTTACGCTCAGCTTCTCGCTTTGCTACATTGGTTAATTCATGCTCGAAAACAACAGCTGCTTTAAACTTTTTAGCTTCTTTACCAACTCTGATTATCGCTACATGATTGATGTAATCATTTTTCTTAATTACATCAACAATATTTTGACCAAATAGCACCTTACCGAAAATTGAATGTAAACCATCTAACCAAGGTGTTTCTTTATGTGTTATAAAAAACTGACTGGAATTTGTTGCTTTTCCTGAATTTGCCATCGACAATACGCCTGGCGAATCATGTTTGTAAATTAATTGTCCGTTTTCATCCATAGGAAACTCGTCTCCAAACTTATAACCAGCATTACCAGCACCTGTACCAGTAATATCTCCTCCCTGAACCATAAAATCTTTAATAACTCTATGAAATTTTGTTTTATCATAATAAGGCTTCCCTTTTAAAGAGTCTGTCATTTTAGGATTATTTCCCTCAGCTAAAGAAACAAAATTAGCAACCGTCATTGGCATTTCTTGTTCGTATAGCTTTATTAAAATATCCCCTCTATTAGTTTGTAAATCTGCATACAATCCGTTTTCTAAATCTGGATATTTAACAGATTTACAAGCTGAAAACAATACCATTACTGCTATTAAAACTTTATAAAACTTCATTTATTATTATTTTAAGATTCTCTTATAAACAATCAATTAGGTTAGTAACAAGTACTAACCTAATTGCATTTTAGTCTTTTATATTGCTATTACTTAACCTCAAGTAACTCTACATCAAACACTAAAGCAGAAAAAGGCTTTATTGTAGCACCTCTTTGTTGCGCTCCGTAAGCTAAATCTTGAGGAATAAAAAATTTATACTTTGCTCCAGACTTCATCAATTGTAAACCTTCTGTCCAACCTTTAATAACTTGGTTTACTCCAAATTCTGTTGGCTCACCTCTATCTACAGAGCTATCAAAAACAGTTCCGTCTGTTAATGTACCGTGATAATGAACTTTTACACGTGAAGTTGCAGTTGGTGCATCTCCATTTCCTTCTTTTAAAACAATGTACTGCAAACCACTAGCTGTTGTTTTTACACCGTCTTTTGTTTTATTTTCAGCTAAGAAATCTTCACCTGCTTTTTTATGATCTCCAAATTCAGCTTCTGCTTTTTTTGATTGAAGCGCTTGTTGCTCCTTCATTTTTTCTTCTTGTCTTTTCTGAAAAAACGCTCTTAAAACATTATTTATATCTTTAGACTCAACTAATAAATTGGTAGAATCCATTCCGTTTTTAAATCCCTGAACGAATAAACCTTGATCTATATCATCAAAATTTGTTTTAATCTTATTCGCCATATCTAAACCTAAACTATAACTTACAGAATCTATTTCTGTTGCTAATGATTTTTTTGTTTCAAATTGGCTATTACCACATGATACGATTGATAAGGTTACAACTGCTGCTGCTAAAATTTTAGTTAATTTCATTTTTATTTATTTGTTATTTAATTTCGATTAATGTTACTGTACTTTTTATTGGTTGATTTACAACAATCTTATTTCCATCTCCTACAACTCCGAAAGCTCTGTATGACGGAATTACAAATGTAATTGTTTCTCCCTTTTTCATCAACTTTATTCCATCTTGTAATGCCGGAATAAAATCTTCTTTATCTACTTTATAATTTCTTTCTTTCTTCTGATAAATAACATTTCCTTGTACATCAGAAACTTCATAACTCAATAAAACAAGGTCTTCTGATTTAGGTTTTACGGTATTTAAAGTATCTTTAACAATGTATGTATACCAAAATCCGCTTTCTGAAGCTATATATTTATGAATTGTATCTTTAGAAATAAAGTTTTCTAATCGCTCTTTCTCTAAAGCATTTAGTTTTTTATTTTTAGCAATAACCTCTTTATAAAAGTTAACGGTTCCTTGTTTTTTTGGCCTTCTTGCTTCAGGCTCTTTACAAGAACTTATACTTAAAACAACTAGTAAGAAAAAAACTATATTAAACTTCATAAGATGCTTCTAATTCTTTTTGATAGTTAGGTAATAACGCTGTAAATGTTGCAATCGTATCTTCCATCGACTCTAAACTTTTACCTCCAGCTGCATTGTCATGTCCACCACCTGAAAAATGATTTCTAGCAAACTGATTTACAGAAAACTTCCCTTTACTACGAAGTGACATTTTAATTATTCCTTGTTCTTTATCTTCAATAAAAATAGCTGCAAATACAATTCCTTTTAAAGAAAGTGCATAATTTACAACACCTTCTGTATCTCCTTTTTCGTAATTAAACTTTTTCTTTTCTTCTTCGGATAAAGTTATAAAAGCTGTTTTATACTCTGGCAACAACTTCATATTACTTAAAGCTTGCCCTAACAGCAACAAACGGCTGTATGAATTTGCATCGTGTACATTGCTATGAATCTCATCATTCTTAGCTCCCTTATCAATTAAATCGGCAATAATACGATGTGTTGTACTTGTGGTTGATCTAAAACGGAAAGAACCTGTATCGGTCATAATACCTGTATATAAACAAGTTGCTATATTTTCATCAATCAAAGCAACATCTCCCATCATTTCAATGAAGTTATATACCATTTGACAGGTAGATGACATAGTAGTATCTGAATACATATACTCAAAATCGTCTGGTTGTTGATGATGATCTATCAATGCAAAATCATTCTTGTATTGCTCTAAAGTATTCTGCATATCGCCTCCTACTCTGTGCAATGCATTAAAATCTAAAAGGAATACAATTTCTGAATTATTTAAAGATCGAACACTTTGCTTGTTCTGACGATCAAAACGATAAACGGTATCCGACCCAGGAATCCAATGTAAAAAATCTGGATATTCATTAGGCATAACCACCTGAGCGGTGTGTCCTTTTTTATCTAAATAATGTTTTAATCCTAAAGTAGAGCCAACGGCATCACCATCGGGATTCCTATGACCTATTATCACAATATTTTTAGGTTGCGATAAAAATTCTTTGAGTTCTGTAAAGTGTTTTAAAATCATAAGTGGCGAATATACAATTAAATTAAAAAAATTGTGTAATTTCGCGCCGATTTTGTGTGACGTTCACACGTACAACTATTAAAACAAATACAGATGGCAACAAATAGAACTTTTACAATGATTAAACCAGATGGTGTTGAAAACGGACATACTGGTGCAATATTAGACAAAATTAATGCTGCAGGTTTTAGAATCGTAGCAATGAAAAAAACGCAAATGACTAAGCGTGATGCTGAAGCTTTTTATGCTGTGCATAACGAACGCCCTTTCTTTGGTGAATTAGTTGAATTTATGACTCGCGGACCAATTATCGCTGCTGTTTTAGAAAAAGACAACGCTGTTGAAGATTTTAGAACTTTAATCGGTGCTACTAACCCTGCAGATGCTGCTGAAGGAACTATTCGTAAAATGTTTGCTACTTCTATTGGTGAAAATGCTGTTCATGGATCTGATTCTGATGAAAATGCTACTATTGAAGGTGCTTTCCATTTTTCTGGTAGAGAAATGTTCTAAGAACACACTTCTTAAAATACATAAAAAAAACTCGTTACTAAATCGTAACGAGTTTTTTTTATGTATTTTGTTTTAGGCTTTTTTTTAACAAAAACTACTACACCAACATTAGTTTTTTCACCAACGTCTCACCCATTTCTTCGTTAATCATTGTTATAATCTTATCTTTTCCGTAACTTAACTGCTCCCTTAAAGCTGATGAAGTTAAACTAACTATTAAAGTTCCGTTTTGCAATTTTACTTCGTTTGTATATGACACCACTCCTGGCCCCATCATTTTACCCCAAGCCTCGTCTATGTGTATTTTCTGAAAACCTTTATTTAAGTTTCCTTCTTTTATAAAACTACCTAACAAATCTTTCATTGAAAGACTATCATTTTCTCTTTTTGCCATAATTAATTATGATAATATGTAATTGTGAACAAAATAAAGTAACCTTTAATTAATTACTTTAACATTCTTTCCTGTAATTACTTTATAATTTAAAAATCTGATATTCTTGATTACTCTTTTTTATAACACTTTCGGTACGATCAAAATGCGTGTCGGTAATAAAAATTTGTCCAAAAGCATCATTATTTACCAAATCTACTATTTGTGCAACACGATTTTCATCTAATTTATCAAAAATATCATCTAATAATAAAATCGGAGTTACATTAGATTGTTTTTTTATAAACTCGAACTGCGCTAACTTTAAAGCTATTAAATATGATTTTTGTTGCCCTTGAGAGCCAAATTTTTTAATCGGATACTCTCCTATTTCAAAATTTAAATCGTCTTTATGAATTCCTGATGACGTGTATTGTAGCAACCTATCTTTCTCTAAGCTTTGCGAAAACAAATCTATTAAGGAAGAATCGTGTAACTGACTTTTATAACGTAAATTCACTTCTTCTTTAGCGCCCGATATAATTTGATGCTTTTTATTAAAAATAGGCACAAACTCCTCTAAAAAAGCTTTTCTCTTCTCATAAATAACGGTTCCGTATTCAACTAATTGTTCATCGTACACTTTTAAATTTAATGCATCAAAAATTCTATTTGCTGCAAAATACTTTAACAAAGCGTTACGCTGACTTATTATCTTATTATACGAAATTAACCCTTGTAAATAGCTTTTATCTTGCTGAGAAATAACGCCGTCTATAAATTTTCTACGAGTTTCACTTCCTTCTACAATTAAATCTCTATCCGCAGGTGAAATAATTACCAAGGGTAACTGACCGATGTGCTCAGAAAACTTTTCATAAGCCTTTCCGTTTCTTTTTAGCATTTTTTTCTGACCTCTTTTTAAAGAACACAAAATTTTCTCATTTCTGTCGCCTAATAAGTAATCTCCTTCGATCATAAAAAAATCTTGACCATGACGAATATTCTGTCCAGCGACCGAATTAAAATAACTTTTTGCAAAAGATAAATAGTAAATAGCATCTAAGACATTGGTTTTACCAATTCCGTTATCACCTACAAAACAATTTATTTTCTTCTGAAAATCAAAGGTTTGCGTTTCTATATTCTTAAAATTTACTAGTGATATTTTCTGCAAATACATGAATGAGAATTATTTCGAAAAAGAAAGCGCAAATTATCATTTTTTTTACGAATAACCGATTTTTAAAATCCAATTTAAAAACATACTTTTGTCGCCACTAATTTTTAAGCAATTATGGCTACATACAAGAAAAGAGGTTATAAACCTAAAAAAGAAAAGTTTGCACAGGAAGAAGTAGAAAACTTTGATGAATCTCAAAGTACTACCGCCGAAGTATTTAATACTTTAGACGATACAGCCAACAAATCTGAACAATGGATTGAGAAAAACAGCAAGCCTTTATTTTACGGGTTGGTAACAGTTGCTGCTTTAATTTTAGGATATTTAGCATACACTAAGTTTGTTGCAGAACCTAACGAACAAGAAGCATCTAACGAATTAGCTTACCCAAGAACTTTCTTTGCAAAGGCTACAATATCAGCAGGTGTTGCAGCTGATTCTTTATATAATTTAGGATTAACTGGTGGTGACGGGAAATATGGTTTTACTGATATAGCTGCTGATTTTAGCGGAACTAAAGCAGGGAACTTAGCAAACTATTATGCTGGTATTTCTTACTTAAAAATGAAAAAATACGAAAAAGCAATAGAATATTTAAGTGATTTTAATTCTGATGATGAATTATTAGGCCCAACTGCTTTAGGTGCTATCGGTGATGCTTTTGCTGATATTAACCAACCAGAAGATGCTTTAGCTTATTATCAAAAAGCTGCCAACAAAAAAGACAATGACTTTACATCTCCTTTATTTTTATTCAAAGCAGCTCAAATTGCTATGGACTTAAAGGAATATGGTACTGCTGAAAAATTATACACAAGCATTAAAGAAAAATACGCTACTACTGATCAAGGTAGAGATATTGAAAAATATATCAATAGCGCAAAATATGCTCAATAATGGCAACAACAAATTTATCATATTACGATAAAGCTTCAATCCCAAATGCGAAATCTTTTCGATTTGGGATTGTTGTTTCAGAATGGAATCCTGAAATTACTGGCAACTTACAAAAAGGTGCTATCGAAACACTTTTAAATTGCGGTGCAACAGAAGAGAATATTATTTCTTGGGAGGTACCTGGAAGTTTCGAATTGGTATACGGTTGTAAAAAAATGATAGAATCTCAAAAAGTAGATGCTGTTATCGCAATTGGAAACGTAATTCAGGGAGAAACAAAGCACTTCGATTTTGTTTGTGAAGGAGTAACACAAGGAATTGTAGATTTAAACATTAAATACGATGTTCCTGTTATTTTCTGTGTCTTAACAGATAACACTAAGCAACAATCTTTAGATCGCTCTGGAGGAGAATTAGGTAACAAAGGTATTGAATGTGCCGTAGCTGCTGTAAAAATGGCTGCTATTAAAAACTTAGAAAGACCTAAAGGTTCTTTAGGATTTTAAAGATCACAAAAAATACAATTAAAATATAAAGAACCAAGATGTTTATCATTTTGGTTCTTTTTTTAACTTTAATTTAGTCATAATTTTTGACCACTTATTCATAATTCAGTAACTTTGAATTTCGTCTTAATTTGGTGTGATTTTTGTTACACTATAGTATTCAAAACAACAGCATTTTATGGGATTTATTAAAAGAGAAAATAAAAAGTTCGATTACAAGCCTACCTATTACAAAGGAGAAGGAAATCCGTATCAAGTAAAACATAAATTTGATAAATACCGCACGACTGTTGGTAAATCAAAAAATTTAAAAGGAAAATTTACTGCTGCAATTAATGAATTTAAAAACTCTGAAAATGGCGGATTCAACCCAACAATCTTAATTATAATTGCTATTTTACTGCTATTATTTTTATTTTTTATCGAATTTGATCTTTCTATATTTTTATCTAAAAACAACTAATGTCAGATATTATACAATTGCTTCCTGATCATGTAGCAAATCAAATTGCAGCAGGTGAAGTAGTACAAAGACCCGCTTCTGTAGTTAAAGAATTGGTAGAGAATTCGATTGATGCAGGTGCTAGTTCTATAAAACTTTTAATAAAAGATGCCGGTAAAACTTTAATTCAAGTAATCGACGATGGTAAAGGAATGAGTGCTACCGATGCACGTTTAAGTTTCGAGCGTCATGCTACTTCGAAAATTAAAGATGCCCAAGATTTATTTAACTTAAACACCAAAGGTTTTCGTGGTGAAGCACTGGCTTCTATCGCTGCTATTGCGCATGTTGAGCTAAAAACAAAACAAGAAGAGGAAGAATTAGGTTCTCAAATAAAAATAGAAGGAAGTAAAATTGTTTCTCAAGAACCTGTTTCAACTTCTAAAGGTACAAGTATTGCGGTTAAAAACTTGTTTTACAACATCCCAGCAAGAAGAAATTTCTTAAAATCAGACACTATTGAAACCCGTCATATTGTAGATGAATTTCAAAGAGTTGCACTAGCACATCCTGGCATTGCATTTTTATTACATCACAATAATACAGAGGTTTATCATTTAAAGAAAAGTAATTTACGCAAACGAATTGTGGCTATTTTTGGCGCAAAAATGAACGAGAAATTAGTTCCTATTTCTGAGCAAACCGATATTATTACTATAAACGGATTTACTGCGAAGCCTGAGTTTGCTAAAAAGAAAAGAGGTGAACAATACTTTTTTGTAAATAACCGATTTATAAAAAGTTCGTACTTAAATCATGCCGTTTCTAATGCTTTTGAAGGTTTACTAGAACACGGTTCACATCCGTCTTATTTTTTATATTTAGAAGTGCCGCCAAATAGTATCGATATAAATATACATCCAACAAAAACTGAGATTAAGTTTGATAATGAAAAAGCATTATATGCTATTTTACGTGCTACTGTAAAACACAGTTTGGGGCAATACAATGTTGCACCGGTCTTAGATTTTAACAGAGATGCTACGCTTGATACCCCATACGATTACAGTAAAAACAAAAGGACCTCATCCTCTGTTCCTCCGATTAGTGTAGATCCTACATTTAATCCGTTTAAAACAGAAACTAGTTACGAGTCAAAATCAAATAACTCAAACGACTCACAGAGTTCTAAATCGGTAAGTTATCAATCTAACTTCAAAAAAGACACCAGTAACTGGGAAGCTTTATATACAAATACAGAACCGTTAGAAGCGGTAAAACAAGAACAACTTTTTGAAAGTCATCAAGAAACTGAAACGGGTAAAACTTTTCAAATTCAAAAAAAATATTTATTAAGTTCAATAAAATCTGGTGTTGTTTTAATCAATCAATCACTAGCACATCAACGTATTTTATACGAAGAGTTCTTAGAGAATATAACCGTAAAAGAAGCTAGTAGTCAGCAATTGTTATTTCCTGTAAATATTTCTTTTTCTAAAGCAGATATTGAAATGATTTATACGATAAAATCGGATTTAGAAAGTGCTGGTTTTATGTTTGATGAATTTACGAAAGAAAGTGTTGTTATTGGCGGAATGCCAACATCAATAAGTGAAAGTCAAATCACTTTAATTTTAGAACAATTATTAGACGATATTAAGCTAGAAGTGCCTGATACTAGTTTTAGCCATTTTGATGTCATGGCAAAATCTTTTGCAAAATCATTGGCTATAAAAACAGGAACAGTACTATCTACTAAGGAACAAGAAAACTTAGTGGACGATCTATTTTCTTGTAAAGAACCAAATGCATCGCCTCTTGGTAAACCAACGTTTAAAACATTGACTTTAAACGAAATTGACACCATTTTTAATAAATAAAATAAAAACATGGGAAAATTAACTGACGCTATAAAACATTTAATAATCATTAACGTGATTATGTATTTTGCGCCGCAATTTTTAAATTTAGACTTAACAAATATATTTGCTTTACATTATCCACAAAACGAGCATTTTGGTGTTTGGCAATACGTTACGCATACTTTTATGCATGGCGGAACAATGCATTTACTTTTTAACATGTATGCGTTATGGGCTTTTGGTACTCCTTTAGAACAGATGTGGGGTAGAAATAAATTTATATTTTTTTACTTCTCTGCAGGTATCGGTGCGGGGTTGATATATACACTTGTAAATTACTACCAATTTAATGGTATTTACGAGCAAATAGCAGCATTAGGTGTTTCTCCTTCCGAAATACAAAACATTTTAACTACAGGGCAGTACAATGAAAATATAATAACGCTTTCTAACAGAACAATGAGCGAGTTTTACAGCTTGTACCACACGCCTGCCGTTGGTGCTTCTGGTGCTGTTTATGGTATATTAGTTGCCTTCGGATTAACGTTTCCGAATGCAAAACTAGCATTGATCTTTTTCCCAGTGCCAATTGCAGCAAAATACTTTATTCCGGTAATGATTGCTAGTGATTTATTTTTTGGTGTTACGAAGTACTCAATTGGTAATATTGCACATTTTGCACATATTGGAGGTGCTATTATTGGTTTTATTATTGCTTGGTATTGGAAAAAAAATCAGTTCAAAACTCATTAATGTAGTATATTAGATTCCTTGAAAGAAAAAGAAAATTGATGAATACTTTAGATAACTTAAAATATCGTTTTAAAAATGCAGGTATTGTAGAGCAACTTATCTACGTAAACCTTGCTGTTTTTTTATTGGTTTTTATTACCAATACTTTTGGATTTTTATTTCAATCTAATAACAACTTATTGGTTGAATGGTTTTCTTTACCTGCCAACTTTGATGAGTTTTTATACAAACCGTGGACAATTATTACCTACGGTTTTTTACATACTAGTTTTCTTCATATACTATTAAACTTAGTTGCTTTATTCTATATCGGGCATCTTTTTAAACAATATTTCACCTCTAAACAATTACTAAATTTTTACCTTCTAGGAACCTTATTTGGCGGAATCTTATTTTTAATTAGTTATGCTATTTTTCCTGTATTACTAAAAGAAGCTAATATTAGTGTTTTACTTGGAGCATCAGCAGGAATTTCAGCAATTTTTATAGGTATTGCAACCTATATACCTAATTATGAATTAAAATTTCCTTTAATTGGTTTTGTAAAATTATGGACTTTAGCTTGTATTTGGGTAGCTATTGATATTATACAAATACCTGCCGGTAATGCTGGCGGCCATATTGCACATATTGGCGGTGCTATATTTGGATTTTTATATGTTGTAAGAGCCAGCAATAAAGAGTTAGAGATTTTAGAACCGCTAAAAAAGTTTTTTGAGAGAAAGGAAAAACCTTTAAAGACAGTTTATAAATCTGGAAAAAAACCATCAAAAAACAACTACAAAAAATCAGAAAACCAAGCTGAAATAGATAATATTCTAGATAAAATAAGTAAATCAGGTTATGATACTTTAACAAAAAGTGAGAAAGACTTTTTATTTAAACAAGGTAAATAATCAAATGAAAAAATATTCACTTGTCAATAAGTTGATGTTCTTTATCAATTCAGTTTTTGCAACTGTTTTGTTGCTCTCTTATGTGTTACCTTTTCTATCTCCAAAAACAATCCCTGCACTTGCCGTTTTTAGTTTATTTGTTCCTTTATTAGTTATTTTAAATATTGTTTTTTTTATTTACTGGTTACTTAAACTACATAAAAACGCTTTATTATCGCTACTTATATTAGTAGTTGGCTATTTCATTTCTCCGCCTTTAATAAAATTTTCTAATAAAGAATTCATATTAAATAACGACTTAAAAGTGATGAGTTATAATGTGCGATTATTCAATCATTATAAACATTTAGAAGATAGCACTACCGAACAAAAGATTTATGATTTTATTGATAATGAAGATCCCGATGTTCTTGTAATGCAAGAGTTTTACAGATCTAAATCATTAAACATAAATCTTCCTTATAAATACATTAAAACCAAGTCGAAAGCTAATAAATTCGGACTAGCTATTTACTCGAGATACCCGATTATAAACTCAGGCTCTTTAAACTTTAAAAACAGTGCTAACAATACTATTTTTACTGATATTTTAAAAAATAAAGACACAATTCGCGTTTATAATGTACACTTAGAATCCTTGAAAGTAAATCCGGAGAAAGTAAATTTCGGAGAGAAAGATTCCGAACGCTTATTTAAACGTTTATCTAACGGTTTTAAAAAACAAGTAAGTCAAGCTGAACTTATCTTACAACATGAAACTTCATGGAAAGGAAAAAAAATTGTGTGTGGCGATTTTAACAACACAGCATACTCTTGGGTTTACAACAAACTATCTAAAAACAAAAAAGATGCTTTTTTAGATGCTGGTATTGGCTTAGGTAAATCTTTTAGATATATCTACCCTATGCGTATAGATTTTATTTTTACTGACAACAAAGCAACTATAAATCACTACAAAACATATAGTGATATTAAATTATCAGACCACTACCCTATTATGACACGTTTAAATTGGTAATTTTAAGCATTCTATAGTTCTTTTTTTTTAACTATAAATACTAACCAAACACTTCGTACTATTTCGTATCTTGCCCTTTGCATATGGTACAATTTATACTCAACAATCAGATTATTAAAACACCTGTAAATTCAGGTATTACGCTACTCGATTTCATTAGAGATCATCAACAGTTAAAAGGTACAAAAATCGGTTGTCGCGAAGGCGATTGCGGAGCTTGTACTGTTTTAATTGGCACAGTAGAAGGCGATAATGTAAACTACAAGAGTATTACTTCTTGTATTTCTCCTTTAGGGAACGCAAATGGTAAACACATTGTTACTATAGAAGGAATTAACTTGCCTAAGAGCCTAAATACCGTTCAAGAAGCGATGACTAGTAATTACGCTACTCAATGCGGATTTTGCACGCCTGGTTTTGTAGTTTCTATGACTGGTTTTGCTTTAAGCAACAATAATAACACTACTTGTAATGATGCCATTAGTGGTAATATTTGTAGATGCACCGGTTATAAATCTATAGAAAAAGCAGGTTTAGAAGTTGAAGAAAAGTTAGCTAATAAAGACGACAATCATCAAATAGATTGGTTGATTAAAGAAGGTTTTATTCCTAATTACTTTGAAACGATTCCTGATCAATTAAAAAAAATAGGGGCAAAATCTTCTGAACAAACAAAAGGAATAAAAGTTGCTAACGGAACCGATTTATATGTTCGCTCTGCGGATAAAATGGCTGACGAACAGGTTTATTTACTCGCAGATAAAAAAACATTATCTGGTATTTCTTTTTCTGAAGGAATTTGCACTTTAGGTGCGAATACAACGGTTACTGAAATTGCAGAAAATAAAAAGCTACAAACTTTATTTCCGAAGTTAAAGCTGTTTATGAAATTAATTTCATCGGAACAAATTAGAAATATGGGAACCATTGGCGGTAATTTCGTTAATGCTTCACCAATTGGCGATATGTCTATTTTCTTTTTAGCCTTAAATGCTACTTTAACAATTATTAAAGAAGACGAATCAGAACGTCATATTTTATTTCAAGAATTTCATCAAGATTACAAAAAATACGATTTAAAAGAAAATGAAGTCTTAAAGGCTATTTCCTTTAAAGTTCTTCAAAAAAATGAAGCTTTTAATTTTGAAAAAGTAAGCAAACGTACCCATTTAGATATTGCGAGTGTTAATGCAGCTGGTAGAATATCAATAGAAAAAAGTACTATTATAGGAGCTCATTTTTCAGTAGGTGGCGTTGCTGCTATTCCGAAATACCTATACAAAACGAATGATTATTTAATCGGAAAAAAGATGGATGCTGATACTATAATAGCAGCACAAGAAATACTTCAATCAGAAATATCACCAATTAGTGATGTAAGAGGAACATCTGCATACAAACGTTTATTAGCTAAACAATTATTCTTTGCCCATTTTATCGAATTATTTCCGAATCTAATCGAACTAAAAAAACTAATTGCCTAATGAAAAACATAGATAGTTATACACATGTTCGAGGAGAATCGTTATTTGTAGATGATTTAATGCTCCGCCAAGATGCTTTAATAGGCCTATGCTTTGATTCGCCAAAAGCGCATGGAAAAATAAAATTGGTAGATTATTCTAAAGCAGAAGCCTTAGAAGGTGTTGTGAAAATATTTACCTACAAAGATGTTTTAGGAGAAAATCAAATCGGAGGAATTATTCCTGACGAACCGCTATGGGCAGAAAATGAAGTACATTTCTGGGGACAACCAATTGCTTTTATTGTTGCTAAAACAGAGGCTATTGCTAAAAAAGCAAGAGCTTTAATTACCATTGATATTGAAGAGCTTCCTGTTATTACAACAGCAAAAGAGGCTAAAGAAAAAAATAGTTTTATCAACGCACCTCGCTCTTTTACACTTGGTGATTCATCTGGTTCTTTTTCTGAATGTGAATATGTTTTTGAAGGTGAAACATTCTCTAACGGACAAGAACATTTATATTTAGAAACACAAGGTTGCTACGCTGTTCCGTTAGAAAACGGAAACATAAAGCTAACTTCTTCTACCCAAGGACCAACGCAAGTACAAAAAACGGCTGCTAAAGTATTGGGAATTCCGATGCATAAGATTGAAGTAGATGTTATTCGCTTAGGTGGTGGTTTTGGGGGTAAAGAAGATCAAGCAACTCCTTGGGCAGTTATGACAGCTGTTGCTGTACAACATTTAAATCGCCCAGTAAAATATATGTTGAATCGTCATGACGATTTACGTATGACTGGTAAGCGCCACCCATATTCTTCTTTCTATAAAATAGGATTGACAAAAGATTTAAAAATTAAAGCTTTTGAAGTTGAGTTTTTACAAAATTCTGGTGCTGCTGCCGATTTATCTCCAGCAATTGCAGAACGAACTTTATTTCACGCCACTAACAGTTATTTTATTCCGAATGTAAGCACTACTGTATTTAGTTGTAAAACTAATTTACCACCCAACACTGCTTTTCGTGGTTTTGGCGGGCCACAAGGAATGTATGTTATAGAAAGTGCCATTGCCGATGCAGCAGATAAAATAGGCATCAATAAAAAACAAATACAAGAAGTTAATTTGTTAGCTGAAAATGATGAGTTTTCATACGGACAAATTGCAACACAAGTAGAGGCTAAAAACACCTGGTTTACTGCTAAAGATACTTTTGATTTAGAAAAATTAGAAGCTGAAAAAATTTCTTTTAATAAAGAGAATAATAGATTCAAAAAAGGAATATCATTAATGCCAATTACTTTTGGTATTTCATTTACAAACACACAAATGAATCATGCACGTGCATTGGTTCATATTTATCAAGACGGTAGTGTGGGAATTTCTACAGGAGCTGTAGAAATGGGACAAAGTGTAAACACTAAAATGCTGCAAGTTGCACAAACTGTTTTAGGCGTTTCAGCTGCTAAATTAAAGCTAGAAACTACCAATACAACTCGTGTTGCCAATACTTCGCCTTCTGCAGCGAGCTCTACTGCAGATTTAAACGGAAAAGCAGTTGAAATGGCTTGTAATACATTAATTGAAAGATTAACTGAAGTTGCTACTACATTAACTTCATCCGAAGAAAAAAACATTTCTTTTCAAGAGGATTTTGTTTTTATTGATGGTAAAAAATCTACTATTTCATGGGAAGATGTAATTAGTCAAGCCATGGTGCAACGTGTTGCTTTAACTGAAAACGCTCATTACGCTACACCTATTATTCATTTTGATAAATCTAAAGAAAAAGGGCATCCGTTTGCGTATCATGTATACGGAACAGCAATTACTACTACAACGGTAGATTGTTTGAGAGGAACTTATGAAATTGATGCCGTAAAAATTGTGCACGATTTTGGTAAATCTATGAATTTGGGAATTGATATCGGTCAAGTTGAAGGAGCCTTAGCGCAAGGAATTGGATGGATGACTATGGAGGAAATTGCCTACAATTCTGACGGGCGTTTATTATCGAATGCGTTATCTACGTATAAAGTTCCTGATATTTTTTCTACGCCGAAAATAGTAGAAACGATTCCTGTTAAAACAACAGGAAATGATATGGCTATACAAAAATCGAAAGCGGTAGGTGAACCTCCTTTAATGTACGGAATTGGTGCTTATTTTGCGATTCAGGAAGCTGTTAAAGAATTTAATCCTAATTATAAATTAAAATTTCACTCGCCTTTTACGCCAGAAAAAGTATTAATGGGCTTGTACGAAAACCAATAGCAGTTATTTAATATTTATAGATTCTTTTACCTATAAACTCTAAAAATAAAAAATCAATCAAACTACAATACACCAAACAAAACATATTAAAAGGCGCTATTATTTATAGCACTGGAGATACGATTGCAGCACTTTTATTAAACGATTTTTCTATATATCGGTTACTCGGAATGATGTTAATCGGGGCAACAATATATGCTTTTGAAATTCCTAATTTTTTTATTTGGATTGATAATAAAACAAGTTCTCTTAAAGGCTTAAAAAAAACGATAGCAAGAACAGGTTTAGCTATCGCCTATTTTAATCCGATTTGGGTTTTTAGGCACTTAGCTTTTATTAAATTATTTTCAGGAAATTACGATGAAATAAACAAAGATTTATTAATGATTGCACTGTTATCTTTTACGGTAAATATTCCAATATCATTTACTGTTAATTTTATCATCCAAAATAAAATACATTTAAATTGGCGTTTTATAGCAAGTGCAATTTTCTCTGCTTTAATGGCTATTTATTACGCTTTAAGTGAAACAATTTTTAATTAACTAATCATTAAGAATAAGATGTTGTAGTCTTCTTTAAAGGATAACTTCATCATACTTATTCGCTATGACAGTAATAACAATCAATGGGATTCTGGAAATACGTATTAGCTAAAATAAAAGACAATCAAAAAGCATATGTCTTAACAGTTATTGAGAACTTCGGGAGTTCTCCTGGAAGAAAAGGTTTTAAAATGCTAGTTGCACAAGACGGATTTATTTTTGGATCTATTGGCGGTGGTGTAATGGAGTTTACTTTGGTTGAAGAGGTTCAAAATTTTTTAAAAAATAAAAAATCACCAATATTTATAAAAAAACAAATTCATAAAGGTAGTATAGAAAACGGATCTGGAATGATCTGTTCTGGTGAACAAACAATTGCTTTTCATTGTTTAGATTTTAAGCAGATATCTGTAATTGAAAGTATTTTAAGCTGTATTCAAACAGGACAAAACGGAACATTAAATTTAACGCCTAACTCATTCTGTTTTTCAAAAAAACAACAAGAAAATCAATTTAATTATCAAATTAATTCAAATTCTGATTGGTATTTTAATGAATATATAGGTTATAAAGAAACTTTATATATTGTTGGCGGAGGGCATGTTGGAGTAGCTGTTTCAGAAACGTTTGTAAAACTTGGGTTTTATGTAGTTGTTTTTGACAATAGAGAAAACCTCAACACTCTCGAAAATAATAATTTCGCACATAAAAAATTAGTTGTTGATTATAATGATATCAACAACCATATTCCTGAAGGAAAAACAAGTTATGTAGCTATTATGACCAACAAATACACCGATGATAAATTGGCTTTAAGTAAACTACTTAAAAACGATTATAAATTTATTGGTGTTTTAGGCAGTAAGGCAAAATTAAAAACAATGTGGGAGGTTTTACGAAATGAAAAACACTCGCAAAAAGAGTTAGATGCTGTTTATGCTCCTATTGGTTTATCAATAAAAAGTGAAACTCCAGAAGAAATTGCCATTAGTATCGCGGCTCAAATTATTCAGTTAAAAAACCAAAATAAATAATTTTAAAAAAATGCATTACACTATTTTTAATGCTCTTCTCCTAATTCTACCGCTCTACTAAATGCTGCAAAAGCTGCTTCTTTTATCAACTCATTCACATTATTATCTTCCATAGAATCTAATGCTGCACGCGTTGTACCACCTTTTGAAGCTACTTTTTCCATCCAAGAATTAGGTGAAATATTCGACTGATTAAAAAGTTCGATAGCTCCTGCAAAAGTTTGAGTAACTAATACTGTAGAATCTTTTTTCGAGAAACCCATTTTTAATGCTGCTTCCATCATGCTTTGCATAAAGTAAAAAACATAGGCAGGTCCACTTCCTGAAATTCCCGTAGAAGCATCAATTAATTTCTCACTAGAAACCTGAATAGATTTACCTGTAGTAGCCAATAAACTTTCCACCGTTAGCATTTCTATTCTAGATACCTCATCAGAAACCACGAAAGAGGTTAAACCTTTTCCTATTTGTGCTGGTAAATTTGGCATTGCTCTAACAATCTTTTTTAAGCCTGTTAGCTCTACAATAGACTCTATAGTAACACCTGCCATTATAGATACTATTATTTGCTCGTTTTGCACAAGTGGCTTTATAGTATTAAACACATTAATTGCGTGGTGTGGTTTTACAGCGATAAAAATAATATCAGCCTTAGGAACACAATCTTCTAGTTTCTCAAAAGTATCAAAATGTGCTATTTTATGAAGCTCTTTAAGTTTTTCTTCAGATTTATCTAAAACCATAATATTCTTTTTCTTAAGAAGTTTAGATTTAGACATTCCTTCTGCATAGGTTAACCCCATATTTCCTGCACCAATTACAAGTACTTTCATGTGTTTTTATATTTTTTGAATAAGTTAGATTGTTAATTTATAAATGTACTATACGAATAACATACAGTCTTCACAATCTTTTACTTCTCCATAATATGTTTCTCTATATTTATGTACAGTTTTAAGAGGCAACCCAAGTAAATATTTTTTAATGTATGTTACTTTTGTTGTTAGCTCACCCATAGGGATACTGTATCTTTTTTCTTGAATAGTTTTTCTTTTGATGTATATCAGTTTCATATAATTGTTTTTAATTAATATTATTTTTATAAAGGAATCATGCTGTTATAGCTAATTAATAGCCATAAACATATAGAAAAGTAACAAATTGCTTTTACACCTATTCTTACTTAACTTAATAAGTTGAATAGGTAATATTGCAATATTTTTAAAGTATGTAGCGATAGCCTAATTAAAGGCCGACTGTTCTTAACAGAAAAAAATTGTTACAAGACTTGGCTTGTAAACTAAGAAGCAGGAGGTATGAATTTATCTGATTGATTTCTAAAAACCAGATAATTAAAAGTTAATACTCGTGAATTTTGTTGTTCAGTATTTTTCTGTACCATGGTGCAAATTTACAAAAACAAACAACCACCAACAAATACTCTTTGTTAAGATTATTATAAAGCTAAATATTTAAAAACAAAACACTTACCTATGAATTATTACACTAATAATTATAAGCTACTATTATTGTAAATAACATAATTATATACCTAAAAATTATTAAACCAATTATTTTATGTAGTAATAATTGATAAAAACTAAACGATGTTTTTTACTAAATTATATTTAATTTCGTTGTAATTAGAGATTATTTTCTGTGCTAATGTGTAATCTTGCGCTTTAGAATGCTCACTTTTATACGCTACACAATAAATTCCGCCATCATAAGCAGCTTTTATTCCGTTTGTAGAATCTTCTATAACCAAACATTCTTCTTTCTTAAAACCTGCAATTTCAGCTGCTTTTAAAAAAATTTCTGGATGCGGTTTTGATGCCTTTAAATCTGCACCACTAATCTTTCCTTTAAAGTATTGATTTAAATCAAATTTATTAAAAACATTATCAATCGTCACCATAGAGGCAGACGATGCTAAAACGAGTGTTATTCCGTTTGCGTAATAATCTTTAATTAAATCTAAAACACCTTCTAATAATTGCAAATCATTTTTATCAGAAAAAAAGAGCTCTTTAAAAAAAGCTCTTTTGTAAGCAACTAATTCGGTAGCTGCAATCGATAAGTTAAACTTGCTAACTAAATCTTTACAAATATCTATGGTTGATTGCCCTGTGTAAGCATTATATAATTCTTGAGAAACTTCGATTCCTACTTTAGCAAACATTAAAAAATATGCTTGTTTATGTAATGGTTCGGTGTCTACAATTACACCATCCATATCGAATAAAACTGCTTTTAAAGCCATTGTGTTTAGTTTGTGTTGTTTTACAAAAATAAGCAATTGCCTCTTTAGCTAGCTATTATTTTTTCTGACATTGTTTTAATACTTCTTCTGCCCTATCTAACATAAATTTAGGATAAAACTTTTCTGTTATTTTTTCTGTCTTGCCTAATTCAATAGCTCTTTTAATATCTTTACAAAAAGGCGCTGTAGATTGTCCGAAAAAATTAGCAGCCCCCATATCTGCTTGTGCTTTACTTAATATAACTCTAGGATTGTTAGGTGCTAATTTAAATGCTTTTGAATATAACGCTCCGTTTTTCATAGACATTGACATTCCGTATTTCTGCCCGTCAAAAGCCATGTAAGCAGTATTTAACAATGCTTGTGTTATTAAAATTTCTGGGTTATTTGGTGAAACAGCTGTTGCTGTATCTAAAAATTCTTGTGCCTTGTTAAGTTTCGCTTTTAAAACAGCTTCGTCTTTTACACCAAAACTTCCAACAATTTCAATCGTTGCTGCGTAAAACGGAGGTAACCAGTTTTCTTGTTCTGCTTTAGAAATACGCTCAAATAACTGACTAGCTTCTGTTGTTTTATTTGACTGCCAAAGCTCAAACCCTTTGGTCATACCTTTTTCATATTTACTTTGCGCTGATAAGTTTATAGCTAATAGTAATACTAGTAATGTGATTATCTTTTTCATGTTTTTTTAGTTTATCTTAATTGATAATTTTATGTTTTTTAATACTTTAAATTTTGCATTTTTATATTTTGGCGGTCCCATAAAACCTGTTGCATCATTAGAAATACCAATTGGTTCTTTTGGAATTCCGAAAAAATTAGTATCCATTTTTTTATTATTATTTGCATCATGAAAAGCAGAAATTGCGTAAGTTCCTATTGCTATATCCTTGAATACTACTGTTGCTTTTTTATCAATAACTTTTGCAATTGTACCTTTTAAAGGTTTCTTTAAAAAAGAATCTTCAGAATTATATAAAGCGATATATAAATCTCCTTTGTCTGATTTCATTCCGTTAAATTCTATAGTAACGGTTTGTGTTTCTTGAGCTGCAGAGCTTAAAACTACACTTAAAATAAATATTGCTGCTAAAATTATTTTTTTCATTGTTATTGTTTTTTATTGATGATTCAAATATCTTGACTTTCTTTCTGTTTTTATCAAGAATAGCGCCGAATTGTTATTTTTTATTACTCAACCGTTAAAAGTTTATCAATTTCTTTAAATATTTTTTTTGTTTCCTTACTAAAAGCTTCTAAATGTCCTTTATCAGAAGCAAGAAAAGTTTTAGGTTCTTGTGCATTTTTAAAAACAATCTGTGCATGACTTATCGGAATCGTTTTATCTACTTTACCATGTATTATTAATTTAGGCAAGTTTTTAATTGCTTTGATCTCTTCTTTAGATGGATATACTTTGCCTAAAACACTTTCTATATATGTATGTGCTGGTTTTGGCGCATACAATTTAGCTACATCTGCAAAAGATGAAAAACCGCCATCTAAAATTAAAGCATCAACCTCTTCTTGATGATTTTTAGTAAAGTTTGTAGCAATTTGGCAACCTAAAGACGCTCCTAATACAATTAATTTTGTGCCTTTTATGTCTTTATTTTCTTTCATTTTATTAAAGACAATAATTACATCTTCCTGTACGTTTTTATGTGTTGACTTTCCTGTTGATTTACCATAACCTCTAAAGTCAACCGCATACACTTGGTATCCATTAGCTATCATAGGTTTAATCATGTACATATAAGTGGATATATTTCCTCCGGCTCCATGAAAAAATAAAATTGTTGCCTTCGGAGGTGTTTTTGGCTGAAAAAAAGCGGTGTGAATTGTATCTTTTTCTACTGAAATAAAATCTTCTGAAAAAGGTGTTTTAATTTCTTTCCATTCTTTTTTAGGATAATAAAATTTATCTTCAAATTGCGCATTTACCAACTGAAAAACAAATAGTAATAAAACTGTCATGGTAATTTTCATCGTTCTCATTATTTATGTATTATACTTCAAATATCTTTTATTTAAACAGAGCTCGCCAAAACATGTTACTCAGTTGTTCGTTTTCACGACTGAACTGTAATGTTTTTTCTTACTTTCTTTTAATTACAAATTATCTAATTGATTATCTTTCTTATTATCGCTGATTGTCCAAAAGAAACCAACAAAGAAAAACCGATCTGCATTAGGCACAATTGCTTGTCTATCAAAAACACCGTTCATATTTGGCGTATTTTTATAATTATAACCAAATACATTCTGATGCCCTAAAACGTTGTTTACTGAGAAATACAATATTTTTTGCTGACTAATTAAATACGCCCAATTTACACTTACCGAATTATAATTTTTAGTTTTGTTATTCAAAAATCCTGTTTTATTAGGATTCGTGTAATTTCTACCAGAAGCAAAATTGTAACTAAAGCCTACCTGACTTTTTAAATCTTTAATAAAGTGTTTTCCTACCACTGATAAATTATGTGTCGATGCAAAATTTGGTGTAGCCGTTGTTGGATAATTTTTATAATTTCTTTCGGTATCTAAAAACGAATATGAGACCCAATAATCGGTGTTTTTTATACTTTTATTATCTCTCCAAAAAACATCAATTCCTTTAGCATAACCATTTCCTAAATTCGAATAATTAGTGGTTGGTAAAAAAGAATCTGTATCATATTTTACTAAATCTTGGTATTTTTTATAATAGCCTTCTACTCTAAAAATCTGTTTGTTTTTTACATATTGATAATTCGCTATAAAATGCGACGTGTTTTCTGCATTAAAATCAGTATTAAATTTTAAATAATCATTTTTAGGGTTCTGAAAAAAGCGTCCGTACGCAAAAGAAAACTGTGCGTTTTTTCCTGACTTATAAGCAATAGATGCTCTTGGCGAAATGGTAAACTCATTTAACAGCTCAGAATAATCGCCACGAATACCTATTTTTGATGCTAACTTTTTAGAGAAAAATATATCAGCCTCTGCATAAGTTCCTAAAATATTATTATCAAATCCATATTTATAAGCTTCGTTCGTTACGTTCTTATAATTTTCTTTAAAATCGGTAACAAAATACTCCGCTCCGAAATTTAATTTAAATCGATTCGAAAAACGTTTTTTCATCGCTACTTTAAAATGTGCTGAGTTTTCTTCGTCAGTAATTTCATCATCAACAACATTAATAATAGCCTGATCATTTGTAAAACTTACACCTGTGGCAATTTTCCATCCATCACCAAAACTATTTTTATAAGAGCTATTAAAATATAAGTTTCTGTTTGTTAACCCGAAGCGCACACCTTCTTCATAATTTATATCTTCTTGGGTTAAATCGAAATCAGTATAACTAAACGCTCCGTACACTTTTAATAGCGATTCGTTTTTAAACTTAAAACGATATACTGCCTCACCACTTAACGATTGCACTGGTTTATGCCACGTATTTCTGTCCTGAAAAGCCGATTGATACGGTGCTAAATTAATATACGATGCATTAACACTTAATGAGTTTTTGCCAAAAACTTGTGTATTACCAACTCCTAAACCAACTGTCATAAAAGATAAATCTGTTTTTTCTTCAACAACTTCATCTGTTGTATTTAATAACAACACACTCGATAATGCTTGTCCGTATTCTGCAGAATAACCTCCGGTAGAAAAAGTGATTCCTTTAAATAAAAATGGAGAAAATCGACCACGAGAAGTAATATTATTTGCTGATGGCGAGTACGGTTTAAAAACTCTAATTCCGTCTACAAAAATTTGCGTTTCTTCGGCATCACCACCCCGAACAAAAAGTCGCCCATCTTCATCAACAGTTGATGTTCCTGGTAAGGTTTGTAAAGCGCCAACAAAATCGCCCAATGCACTTGCCGTTGTTACAATATCTAACGGTTTTAAAGCAGTTACTTTTGCATTGTCTCCTGCTTCAAAAGTTCCTGCATTTATAGTTACAGCATCTAAAGTATTTACATCTTCACGTAATTTAATTTTTAACTTATTAAACTCTTTTACATCTGCTAATTTCGAAAATGTTTCGAAAGAGATAAAAGAAACTATTAATGTTCTTGTTCCTACTTCTGATGTTGAAAAAGAAAAAATTCCGTTATTATCTGTTGATGTGCCATCATATGTTCCGTCTAAATATACATTTGCTCCTTCAATCGGATTTCCTTTGTTATCTGTTACATTTCCTGAAATAATTGTTTGTGCAACCACATAACCCTGAATTAATAAGCATAAAATAAATAATAATTGTTTCATTGTTTTTGTTATTTGATAGTACAAAATTGCTTTCTTTTTAAAACTTAACATAAAAAGACACACTCAACTGTATAAATTTAATGACGAACTGTTTTCTATCACAAAATTAATTACTATACCTTTTTTATACTTACCTAATCTTGCCATCTTCTTTACAAATCTTGCTAAATTTTAAGTCAAAACAGCTTAAAACATTTCATAAATCTGTATTTTTACATAGTCTAAAAAATCATAATGTCACACGATTTAAGCAACCATAGAAAATCTTACGAAAAACAAGAACTTTTAAAAGAAAACTGCCCAGAAAACCCAATTGAATTATTTAGAGATTGGTTTTTTACTGCCGACGAATCTGAAATGGTAGATGAAGCTAACGCAATGAGCATTGCATCAATAGGCTTAGATGGTTTTCCTAAAAGCAGAATTGTATTGTTAAAAAAGTACACTTGGGAAGGTTTTATTTTTTACACCAATTATAATTCTGAAAAAGGAAAAGCTATTTTGAATAACAATAATGTATGCCTTTCGTTTTTTTGGGCTGGTTTAGAACAGCAGATAATTATAAAAGGGAAAGCTGAAAAGTTATCAGAAAACTTATCGGATGGTTATTTTGAATCAAGACCTGATGGAAGCAAGTTAGGCGCTTGGGCATCTAACCAAAGTGATGTTGTTAATTCTCGTAACGAACTTGATGAGCAACTAAAAAAAATAACAGAAAAATTTAATGGTAAAGAAATTGTAAGACCACCACATTGGGGCGGTTTTATGGTTAAACCAATATCTATTGAGTTTTGGCAAGGACGCCCTAACAGAATGCATGATCGTATAAGATATACCTTGCAAAAAGATTTCTCTTGGAAACTTGAACGTTTAGCTCCTTAGTTTTATATTTACACAGCTATAAAAAATTAAATGAAAACACTTTATATTGTTCGCCACGCAAAATCTTCATGGAAGTACGAAAGTATAGAAGATATTGATAGACCCTTAAAAGAACGCGGTATAAAAGACGCGCATCTTTTATCGAAATACCTATCCGAAGAAATAAAAAGACCCGATGTATTTGTATCTAGTAGTGCAAACAGGGCTTTACATACTGCTGTTATTTTTTGCGAAAACTTTAAATACCCGCTTGCAAACCTTAAAATAAAACGTCAGTTATATAGTTTTAGCGATGGGTACTTAGTAAAAACTGTAAAAGCTTTAGATGATAGTTTTGACAGTGCTATTATATTTAGCCATGACCATGGTATTAATAGTTTTGTAAATAAATTTGGTGATAAACCTATTGCTCACGTATCTACTTGCGGTGTAATTGGTATTCAGTTTGATGAAAAACATTGGAAAAACATAAAAAAAGGAAGTACATGTTTAGTAGAATTTCCTAAAAACCATCGATAAATCTATATAGTTTGAAAATTAAGAAATACGGTGCGATAGATATAGGTTCGAATGCTGTAAGACTTTTAATAGCAAATGTTATTGAAGAAAAAAATAAAGAACCTCAATTTAAAAAATCTTCATTAGTTCGTGTTCCTATTCGTTTAGGAACAGATTCTTTTGTTACTGGTGTTATTTCTGAAGAAAATACCAACAGAATGATTGATGCTATGGAGGCTTTTAAATTACTGATGAAAGTTCATGGCGTTGAAAGATATAAAGCCTGTGCTACCTCAGCAATGAGAGAAGCTAAGAACGGAACTGAAGTTGTAAATACCATTTTTAAGAAAACCAATATAGAAATTGATGTTATTGATGGTAAAAAAGAAGCTGCTATTATATTTGCAACCGATTTAAATCAATTAATAGAATCAGACCTAACGTATCTTTATGTTGATGTTGGTGGTGGTAGTACAGAATTCACCTTGTTTTCTAAAGGAAGAATTATTAAATCGAAATCTTTTAAAATAGGTACCGTACGATTAATCAATAATAAAAAAACAGAAAACAAAGCTATTTTTAAAGAGGTACAAGAATGGATTGAAGGCAATACTAAAATATACAAACGTATTTCTTTAATAGGTTCTGGCGGAAACATTAATAAAATATTTAAAATGTCGGGTAGAGATATTGGCAAACCAATCTCTTACATATACCTAAATGCTCAATATCAGTTTTTAAAGAATATGAGCTATAAAGAACGTATTTCTGAATTGAGTTTAAATCCTGATAGAGCAGATGTTATTGTTCCGGCTACAAAAATTTACCTTTCTGCAATGAAATGGAGTGGAGCTAGAAAAATATTTGTTCCTAAAATCGGACTTTCTGATGGAATTATAAAAAGCTTATACCTTAATAAATTATAGATATTTCTTTTAATAAAAACAAAAAAACCGAGCAAATGCTCGGTTTTTTTGTTTGAAATAGATTGCTTTTACTTCACTATAGTAATCTTTAATTTAAGTTCTTTTTGCAACCATGTTTTAAGTTCATTTTCGTTCTTTTTTACAATCGAATCTGCCAGTTTAGGATTCCATATTACTGATAACTCAGGAATTGTATCAACCTTTATAAAATCTTTAGAAGATAATTTTTTAGAAAAACTGATTTCTTTAATATCATTAAATCTAATTTTAGCTTCTTTTGCCACTTTGCTAAATGGTACACTATTTTTATCTCTATCTAAAGCGTTTTGTTCAATATTAGTATTCAAGGTTGAAATTGTACTTTTCAGATCTTCAATTTCACGCTGTAATCCTTTTATTATATTGTCTTTTAAATCTAAATCTGTAATTGCTCTATCATAAGCATCTACTACCCTATCTACACTACGTGCTTTATTTTCATTTATTATAAGCTCGTAAGTATCTAACTTTGCATAGGTTTTTAATTCATTTCTTAAAAAGGTTTCTGTAGCATCAGTTACATCTCCGTTAAAGAACAAGTTTACTTTTTTAGTATCTCTATGAATTTTTTCTCTTTGCAACCATAAATCTTTATTAGACTCTATTTTCTCTTTTAAAAACTTCTTATAACTTGCATTTATAACGCTTTCTTTATAAACACTAATAAATGTAAATACCGCAGGCACCATAACTAAAAAAGCTACAACAGATGCTAAACGTGCAATTCGTTTTCTTTTTACTGAATTTACATAACGAATCATTGTAAACCCTAATAATTTTAAAACTAAAAATGTTGCTAATGCTATAAATATGGTGTTAATAATAAATAAATACATAGCACCAAAAAAGTAATCGAAATTACCAATTGCCAAACCATAACCAGCTGTACATAAAGGCGGCATTAGGGCTGTTGCAATTGCAACACCAAAAATAACAGAAGCTATTGTTCCTTTTTTTGTACGTGCTATAATTAAAGCCAAACCTCCAAAAAAGGCGATTAATACATCTCTAATATCTGGTTTTACTCTACCTAATAACTCAGACGTATCTTCTTTTAATGGAAATAGAAAGAAAAAGAAAAATGCTGTTAATAAACTCAACCCAATCATCGTTGCTAAGTTGACCAATGACTTCTTTAACGTATCAATATCGTTTATAGCAATAGACATTCCTATTCCTAAAATTGGCCCCATTAAAGGCGATATTAACATGGCTCCAATTACAACTGCTGTAGAGTTTGCATTTAAACCTATAGAAGCCACAAATATCGAACATATTAAAATCCAAGCTGTTGCTCCTTTAAACGGAATATCAACTTTTATGGCTTCAATTGTTGCTTCTTGATCGGTGTCTTCACGAAAATCTAATAACTCAACAATAAATTTTTTAGAACTCTCCCACAAACCTTTCGCATCTTCTTGAATAGCTTGTTTAGATTGCTCTACACTTTCATCTTGATTTAGTTTTTCTTCCATTTATGTTGTTTTATAACTTGCGAAAGATACAAAATTCCTTATTTATTTTATAAAAATAAAAAAAGCTCAAAGATGTTTCTTTGAGCTTTTTAACGATGCATTTACATCATCATTTAATTGATATTTAACTTCTTTTTTAAATCGTTTAACAGACCATCTTTATGAACTAAAACAGAAATAGTTTTTAATTTAAAATAAGGAATAGACATGTATACATATCCGTTGTTTCCTTGCTTTGTTCCCCAAGAATTTTTCACTTTAAAATACCTATTCCCTTGCTGATCTTTAACCAAGCCTACAATGTGCATTAGGTGATCATCAGTAGTATTAAAGTTTTCGAATTCTGATTGACGAAAACTTGACGTTATATTTTTTTCTTTAATAATTTCTTTTAATCCCTTCTCACTATCTAAAACACTTGCAGGTATAAACGCCACTCCGTTTTTTGATGAAAATGTTTTTTCTGAAACATCACAATCTAGTTCAATCGTAAAGCCTTTTTCTAAAGCATTTTCTGTAACAGCAACCAATTCATCTAAAGAAACATTATAGAATGATCCGTTTGAAAAATTATCAGGAATATTTAAAACAAAATCATCATACATTTTAGCATGTTTAAAAGAAGTAATTGTTACGTAGTTTGACGGATTTATTTTTACATACTCAGCAAAACTTTTTGGCGTATATTCTTTACCTTCAAACTCGAACTTTTCTTTATTCTCGCCTAAATAAACATCTAAAACACTTTCTGTTGCTTTTTTCCATTTCGGACTTAATTCTTTAGCCGGATTTTTAATATACGCATCTAACATCGATTTTAAAACAGCTACAACCTCAGCGTGATTATGAGTTTGTTGCCCCATATCTAATCCCGAAAAAACTTGCTCAGGAACCAATCCGTATCTCGCTACAGAATTAATAACATCATGACCTAAACCACCTTCACTAAACTGCGATTTTCCTTGACGATATAAATAATTACTAGCTTTATCTGAATACGTATTACGAACGGTATACATTTCTGATAAATCGATGTTTTTACCTGTTAACCGTATAATTTCAGATTCTAAAAATGATGTTGTAGAAAAACTCCAACAAGTACCAGTATTTCCTTGGCTTTTTACTTGCGTGTTTTCGATATCTTTTATGGTTTTAAACTCATATTCTTGAGCTGTAATAGCACCGATACTTAAAACGCTAAAAGCAGCTCCTATAAATAAATTTTTCATGTTTGAATTTTATTAATAGAGCAATTTACAGTTTTTATAATGACTTTAAAAATTTCAACCTGCTAAAAATCTACAATTACGCCTATTCTTGGCAAAGCTCTTCCTGAGGTGTTTTCAATTTCTTCTAACACATACCTCGAATTATCACTGGGATCTGAAACCCTACCGTTTTCGTCTTCTATTGGCAATAAATATGGTTGTTGATTTGAACTACTTGCATAAATATTCTGAATATCAACATATAAATTAATAGCAGCTTTTTTTAAGAACCATGTTTTATCTACCCGAACATCTAACTGTGTGTAACTATCAAAACGTTGACCATTTAACTTTGTGTAATCTAGAATTCCACTGTTTACAACATCATAGTTTTCTTTTAATGAAGAAGCATCCCTATCGTAAGGTGTATAAGGCCTACCTCCAACTAATCTGAACTTAGAACCTATTTCCCAGTTTCTTTTTAATTTTTTACCTGCAGTTATCGTTACCAGATGTTTATTATCCCAAGTAGACGGAATATAATTACCTAGTGTATTTTTAAATTCACTTCTTACAAAGGTGTAAGATGCTATTCCGTACAAACCATTATATGATTTTTTTTGCGCAAGCACTTCAAATCCGTATGCTCTTCCTTTAGAATTAGAAACAACTTCTTCATTACCTACTACACCAAAATCTGCTCCTAAATTTGCCAAACTTATTTGATTTCTTACTGAAAAAGGATACTTACTATACGCTTTATAAAAACCTTCTAAAGTAATTTTAGAACTCGTGTTTGGCCTATATGCTAATCCGCTTACAAAGTGATCTGATTGTATATATTTCAAACCTTTTTTATTCGCAAACTCACCAACATTATTTTTAAAACCTAAAACAGTATAAGATGGTAATTGATAATAACGACCTAGTGATGAATTTAAAGACAACTTATCATTAAGGCTATAACTTAAAGAAAGTCTTGGTGAAAATTGATTTAAAAGATTTTTCATTTCACTATTATAATCAACTCCATCTAATCTAAATCCAAAAGAAACTCCTAGTTTATTATTTAAATATTCTTTAGAAACCTGACCAAACACACCATACTTTATAAAATCAATTTCTGAATTAAATATATCCTCAAAAACACCATCTGAATTAGCTACTTTTCTATAGGTATTGTTAATGTAAGTCGCTTTTTCTAAATTGGCACCTATATTAACTTTATAATTATTTTTAGTACTAAAATTACTCTCGTACCTAAATTTAGTTTCTATTTCTTTAGAATCATAATCTAATAATAAGTTCTGTGGTGTTTCCTCATTCATAAAATACTTCACAGCCTTATTTTTAAGCTCATTTCTGCTTAAAACAAATAAATGAGTAACATCATCTGCAAAATACTTATAACTCGCTCCTACTGTATAGTTCCACTGACTATTTACAGGCACCGTATTTAAAAATACTTTATTACTTTTTATTGTTTCTTCATCTGTTTCACCATCATTAACTGATGTATTTAATTCAAAATCATCAATGGCTCCTAACGCCACTATAGATAACTCACTATTTTTAGATAATTGCGAATTAACATTTAACTGAAAATCATTATAAGTTGGTAAAAAAGGCAATTTAATTAACTTAAATAATAACTGAAGATAAGATTGACGCACAGAGAGCATAAAGGTAGTTTTATCTCCTATAGGACCATCTAAAGTTATACCTGCATCCGAAGTTCCTAAAGTTGCTCTTGTATTAAGGGCTGTAGGGTTTCCTTTCTTTTGTGTAAATTCTATTACCGAACTTAATGTATTACCTCTATTTGCCGGAAAAGCACTTGAATAAAAATCAACCTTACGAATTAAATCAGCATTTATGATTCCTACTGGTCCGCCGGTAGCTCCTTGTGTTTGAAAATGATTTATTACCGGAACTTCAATTCCATCTAAATAAAACTTATTTTCTGATGTTGCCCCTCCTCTTATTATAATATCATTTCTAAAACCTGGATTTGAAGCTACTCCTGGAAATGATTGAATCACTTTTAAAACATCTCTATTTCCGCCTGGATTTTTCTCTATCTCAGCAACCCCCAAAGATTGTAATGATAACGGACTTTCTATTGATTTTTTAAACAAGCTAGCCTTAACTTCTACCTCCTTTAAGTTAGTACTACTTTCTTTTAATTTGATAATAATAAAGGGTGCATTATCATTCGTAACCAAATACTCGTCTGATATTAATGTTTCGTAGCCAATAAAAGAAACCTGTAATTTATTGTAACCTAAAGGAACGTTAGATATTTTAAAATTACCTTCCTCATCAGATGCCATTCCAATAGATGTTCCATAAATTAATACGTTTACAAAAGGAATTGCTTCTCTTGTTTTTTGATCGATTACTTTACCTGTAATTATTCCTTGACCTTGACCTACGGATACAAATACCTGTAATAATAAAATAAATAGTACTAACTTTTTCATAATTGGAATCCTTAATATTTTAACAAAAATACAATATTGTTTAATTAAAAATTAAAAAAGATAAACAAAATGTGTTTTAAAGGTAAAAAACCTCAATCTAAATAGATTGAGGTTTTTGTGGGGAGAGCAGGATTCGAACCTGCGAAGTCGTAAGACAACGGAGTTACAGTCCGTCCCAGTTGGCCGCTTTGGTATCTCCCCAAAGCTTTATAAAAAAAATAAAAGCTTTTCTTAAATAAGAAAAGCTTTTTGTGACCGGGCTGGGGCTCGAACCCAGGACCCTCTCCTTAAAAGGGAGATGCTCTACCAACTGAGCTACCAGGTCATTTATTTTTCTCCTTAGCGGGTGCAAATATACACTCCTTTTTCACATCTACAAACTTTTTTATCAAAAAAAACTACTTAAATAAAACTAAAAATTAAACAAGACTGATTATCTGAATATTAGATGAAATAATATTTTATAAAAAAACAATTTTTAAGTTTGCATATGATTAAGCTACGACTTTAAAACTTATTTCTACATCATCCAAATACGGCATAAAACAAAAAAGCATTACTAAAATTTTAGTAATGCTTTTTTGTTTTATGCTATTATTGATTAATCCCCCAATTCATCAATAATAAACCCTTGTGTATTATACTATAAATATACATAGAAACAATACTCTGCTAAACAACTAATGTATAAATGGTATTCGATTATGTGTAAATGGCCTTTTTTTGACATAACACTGAATAAAAACTTGCTAAACACCTGTAAGTAAACAAAATACGAACAATAAAAAACCTCAATCTAAATAGATTGAGGTTTTTGTGGGGAGAGCAGGATTCGAACCTGCGAAGTCGTAAGACAACGGAGTTACAGTCCGTCCCAGTTGGCCGCTTTGGTATCTCCCCAAAGCTTTAGAAAAAAATAAAAGCTTTTCTTAAATAAGAAAAGCTTTTTGTGACCGGGCTGGGGCTCGAACCCAGGACCCTCTCCTTAAAAGGGAGATGCTCTACCAACTGAGCTACCAGGTCATTTATTTTTCTCCTTAGCGGGTGCAAATATACAGTCCTTTTTTACTTCTACAAAACCTTTTTATCAAAAAAATAACCGATTTATCAATATTTATTTTAGTTCTTTGTTTTACAATAATTTAACACTAAAATTATTTTTCAGATAAATATGCTTGACGTACTTTTTTGAACAGATTAGATGAATATACAAAATCTACTACTGCTTTATTATCCGTTTTAAAAATTTCCTTATGAGAGCCTTCCCATGCTTTTATTCCATCTTTAAGAAAAACAATCTTATCTCCTATTTCCATAACAGAATTCATATCATGCGTATTAATAATCGTTGTTATTTTATACTCGTCTGTAATTTCTTGAATTAAATTATCGATTACAATTGATGTTTGCGGATCTAAACCTGAATTTGGTTCGTCACAAAACAAATATTTAGGTTTCATTACAATAGCACGTGCTATTGCAACACGTTTTTGCATTCCTCCTGATAGTTCTGCTGGAAATTTTTTATTTGAATTCTCTAAGTTCACTCGTTTTAAAACAAAGTTAACTCTATCTAGCATTTCGCTTTCTGGCTGCTTTGTAAACATTTTTAAAGGAAACATTACATTTTCCTCTACAGTTTGTGAATCAAACAGTGCACTTCCTTGAAAAACCATTCCTAGCTCTTTTCTAAAGTCTCTTTTATCTTCTATAGACATTTCATTATTTACGCGACCATCATATACGATACTTCCTTTTTCAGGAATGTGAAGCCCAATTAATGATTTTAAAAAAACAGTTTTACCAGAACCACTTTGTCCTATAATTAAACTTGTTTCTCCTGGAGAAAATGAAGTTGAAATTCCTTTTAAAATTTCAACACCATTAAACCCTTTATGTAAGTTATTTACTTCAATCATTAGGTTAGCAACATTTGAGTTAATAAATAATTAGCGATAACAATAAGAACGGTTGTCCAAACAACAGATTGCGTACTTGCCTTACCCACTTCTAACGAACCACCTTTTACATAATACCCATGATAAGAGGGCACAGTAGCTATTAAAAAGGCAAAAATTAATGTTTTTATAATTGCATAGGTTAGTAAAAACGGATTGAAATCCATCTGTACACCTGCTATATAATCTACTCCAGAAAACAATCCTGATAGCACACCTGCTAACCATCCTCCGAAAATTCCTAAGAACATTCCAAGAACTATTAAAAAAGGGTAAAAGAATACCGTAGCTATTATTTTAGGCAATACTAAATAATTTAATGAATTAATCCCCATTACTTCTAAGGCATCAATTTGTTCGGTAACACGCATTGCACCGATACTTGAAGTAATATATGAACCTACTTTCCCTGCCAAAATAATAGAACAAAACGTAGGAGCAAATTCTAATATGATAGATCTTTTGGCTGCGAAACCTATTAAAGACCTTGGTATAAACGGACTTTCTAAATTTAAAGCTGTCTGCAATGCTATTACTCCACCAATAAAAAAAGATATAAAAGCAATAATACCTAAAGATTTAAGACCTAATTCATCTATCTCTCTAAACAAAGCTTCTCTAAAAACACGTGCTCTCTGTGGTTTTGTAAATACTTGTTTTAGCATTCCAAAATACTTACCTATATGCTCAATGTAGTTCATTAAACTAATCTATTTTTCTTTTTGCTAAAGTATTAAAAAACCATTAACTCTTTGCTTTATTATCTATTTTAGTACGCATTTACTTACCTTTGATTTTATAATTTTTAAAAATCAAAATGAAAAAATTAATAACTTTAGCTGCCATTGCCTTATTTGGTTTATATAGTTTTACCCCTATTAAAAAAAAGGACCCTAAAAAACCGAAACTAGTTATAGGTATTGTTATCGATCAGATGCGCTATGATTATCTTACTCGTTTTGCTAGTAAATATGGTAAAGATGGCTTTAATCGTTTATTAAATGGTGGTTTTTCACTCGAAAACGCTCACTATAACTACATACCTACTTATACGGCTGTTGGCCACGCATCTATTTACACTGGTACTACCCCTGTAAATCACGCCATAATTAGTAACAATTGGTATGATAAATACTTAAAAGAAACTATTTATTGTGTTGATGATAGCAATTACAAAACTGTTGGAAATGATGGTAATGGTGGTGAAAAATCACCTCAAAGAATGCTTACTACTACCGTTACAGATCAATTAAGATTGGCACAAAACATGAACGGAAAAACTATTGGTATTGCAATTAAAGATCGTTCTGCTATTTTACCCGCTGGTCATACAGCTAATGCTGCCTATTGGTTTGATGGAGGTAGCAAAGGCGATTGGATAACTTCGTCATACTACCTAAATAAATTACCTAATTGGGTGCGAAAGTTTAATAACTCTAAAATTGTTGATAATTACCTAACACAACCCTGGGAAACTCTTTATGATATTAATACTTATACGGAAAGTATTGCTGACGATAATAACTTTGAAATGTCTTTTAAAGGAGAAGAAAAACCTATTTTTCCTCACGATATTCCAAAATTAAAAGATAAAAACAATAATTATAGTATTATAAAAGCAATTCCTGCTGGAAACTCTTTGACTACCGATTTTGCAAAAGCAGCTATCATAGGAGAGAATTTAGGCAAATCGGATTACACTGATTTTTTAGCCGTTAGTTACTCTTCTACTGATTATGTTGGTCATCAATTTGGTGTTGCATCCAAAGAAGTTGAAGATACTTATTTACGTTTAGATAAAGACTTGGCTGACTTTTTTCAGTTTTTAGATACACAAGTTGGCGAAGGTAATTACACCTTATTCTTAACAGCAGATCACGCAGCCGTTCAAGTTCCTAAATATTTAAAATCGGTTAAGATTCCTGCTAACTACTTTAGCTATAAAAAATTTAAAGAGTATGTAAACAACATTACTTTAAAATATTTTAAGTCTGATGAATTAGTAGAAAATATTTCTAACTTTCAAATTTTCTTAAATAAAGAAAAAATTGAAGAATTAAAGCTTAACGCTAATGAAGTTGCTCAGAAAATTACTGATCAAGTAATTAATTACAAGGGGATATATAAATCAGTAACTGCAAGAACTTTACAAACTACTTCTTTTACGTCTGGAATTTTAAATTCATTACAAAACGGTTATAATCAAAAATTTTCGGGAGATATTTTATTAATTCCTAATCCGTCTACACTAAGTACTTATTACAAAGATGGTGGAACCTCACATGGTTCAGGATATTCTTATGATACTCACATACCTATTATTTTTTACGGTAACGGAATTAAAAAAGGTGCTTCTAAAAAGAAATATGAAATTATAGATATTGCTCCTACAATCTCTAACCTATTACAAATTGAATTTCCCAACGGTTCAACAGGTAAAATTATAGAAGAAGTTTTAAATTAAAAAAAGCGCTCATAGAGCGCTTTTTTTAATTTAAAACACACATAAAAAGAGATGCTATTTATTTTGGATTATTTAATATAATAAGAGCAGCAATAACACCAGGCACCCAACCACACAGCGTTAACAAAAACACAATTATAATTGACCCACAACCTTTACCTATTACCGCTAATGGTGGGAAAAAAATTGCTAGTAAAACTCTTAGTAAACTCATTTTTTTTTATAATTTATTAATACAATATAAAGACGCTTAAACTTCTGTTTTGTTACAAAAAATATAATATAAATTATATTAATTAAGAATTGTTAATCTTTCTTCAACCACTTATATTTGCTAAAAAAAGCTTTGAAAAAACCATTACCCCTAAGACTAGTTTACACTTTACTTTTTATCTCTTCTTTAAATTTATTTGCTCAATTAGAAGCCCATTTAATCGAAAACCAAGGTTGGGTTAAAGGTAATTATGTTGAAATAGGTATTAATGAAAAAGGTGTTTTTGGTACTAAAAAGAATAACAAACCTACATCATTTCATGAAAACAGAGAATTTAGTAATTTATTATTTGGTTTTATAGCAAATCCTAAGAAAGATAATTGGGTAGATTATGATGGCGACTTCTTTACCCCTGGTGAAGCAGAAGAAGGTTTTTCTATTGAAATAGATGGTATAAATCACAATAACAATAATGTTTCCTTCTTTGATGGTGTTATGGGAGGAATAGTTAGTAGTAAAAAAATAGAATCTGACTGCTTCGAAAGTTTAGCACAAATTATATGGGAAGGTTCTGTAGATGGTTTGCAAATAAAAAGATCTTACAGTGTTACTGAAAACGGAACGTTTATTCAAATGATCACTTCAATCAGTAATACATCAAATGACATAAAAAAGAATGTTTTTTTTATGCACAATGTAGATCCTGACAATAATGTTTCTCTTTCTTCTGTTTACGCGACTAATTTAGAAATATTAAGTCAACCTAGTGCCAGTGATGATATAGCACTTGTTATGGCAACTCAAGATGCTGTTGGTGGTGTTGAAGATACTGACGGATCTGCTGTTAGTTTTTATGCAAATGATAAAAGAGCTAAAGTTAGTTTTGGTGGCTTTTCTAACAGGAGTGCTAGTAATATTTGGAATGGTACAACTGTAACAAATACTATTGGGGCAACAACTTTCGATGACATTGCCATGTCTATCTCTTTTAATATAGGAAATATTGCTCCAAAAGAAACTAAAAATTTTGTTTACTACTATTTCTTAAAAGAAGTAGATAAAACATTTGTTCCTATAATTGTAAACATATCTACATCTAATCCCACAGAATGTAACGGAAATGATGGGAGTTTACTTTTATCTGGTTTAAACGCTAATGAAGATTATACAATTAGCTATAGTCAAAACGGAACTCCAATTCCAGAAAAAACATATACAACTGATAATTTAGGAAATATTGAAATAGCTAACTTAATAGTGGGTGATTATTCTGACTTTAAAATAGGAGACACAACCTGTACTTCTAAATTAGACACAACCTACTCCCTAAATCCACCTGCTCCGTTAAACCCTACATTTTTAACTAAAAACCCTACGAAATGTGATGGAAACGATGGAAGTATAATTTTAACCGATTTAAATGCTAATGAAAATTACATTATTAGCTATATTAAAAATGGAATATTAATCCCTGATGCAACCTTTACTACAAATAGTTTAGGTGAAATTGAGATTATTAATTTAATAGAAGGCGATTATTCTGACTTTAAAATTACTTATAAGAGTTGCGTTACACAACTTAGTTCAACTCACACATTAAGCCCTCCAACACCCTTAAACCCCGTATTTAGCAGCGTAAACCCTACAAACTGTAATGGAGATGATGGTACTATTATTATTTCTGGACTAACAGATGGTGAGCAAACAGTAATTAACTACAAAGTAAACGGAACAGCTGCTCCTGAAACAATTTACACACCTAATAGTGCTGGTGAAATAGCACTAAATAACCTTTCAAATGGTACTTTTTCAGATTTTAGTTTAGAATATATCTCTTCAAGTTGCTCTAGAACTCCAAGTGATATTATTGTTTTAAATGGTACAACTCCTTTTACTACAACAAACATACCCGATCAGTCTTTTTGTGATATTAATTTTGACTTTATAACCAATATTCAACTTAGCATAGTTGACAATATTGCATTAGGTGTTTTAAGCTCTTCTGAATTTTCAGTATCTTATCATTCTTCTATAGATAATGCAAATAATAGTATAGATCTTGATAAAAACAATTATACCACTACTGGTGTGCCTACTTATTCTTTATTTGCTAAAATTAAAAACAATACAACAGGTTGTTATGAGATAGAACCTTTTATTATACTTATAAATACTCCCGCTAATTTTGAAATAGAAGATCTTTTTTTATGTAAAACTACAGATGACAACTTTATAACGCCCGAAATTGACACAAACCTAGATGATAGTTTATATACTTTTCAATGGTATTTAAATGATGTTTTATTACCTGAAACAACACCTAACATTTTTATTAATACAGCAGGGACATATAAAGTAAAAGCAACTACAATAACTACAGGATGCTCTATTACCGAAGAAGCTGAAGTTATCCCTTCTGGAGAACCAGATAAATTAGATTTATTTTTAAATTCAGAATTATTTGCTAACAATCACACAATAACTATAAATGCCCTTGGTAGCGGAAATTACATATACAGACTTAATGATGAGCCTTTTCAAGAAAGCCCAGTTTTTGAAAATGTTCCTGCTGGTTTTAATACTTTTTATATTTTAGATGAGAACGGTTGTGGTGAAACAAGTATCAGTAAAACTATTATTGATTACCCAAGATTCTTTACTCCTAACAACGATGGATCTAACGATACATGGCAAATCATAGGAATAGAATACCTAACAAACCCAACAGTTCAAATAGCTAACAGGTTTGGTAAACCATTATTTACATTAACAAAAGTATCTAAAGGCTGGGATGGTTTTTATAACGGTATAAGAATGCCTAAAAACGACTATTGGTTTATATTAACTTACACTAATGATTATGGAATAAAGCAACAGGTTAAATCGCATTTCTCTTTAATATATTAAGTAATTCTACTTCATAAAAAAGTCTCCTTTATAAATTATAAAGGAGACTTTTTTTTAGAACCTGTTAAAATCTACATTAATTTCCCGAAGAAAATAGCGTTCATTAACAATTTGTTTGTTCCAAACCAAAAAGCTCTAAAGTTTGTATTGTCTGTAAAAACAATAACCTTACCAGACCCTAATCTATTAACTTTAAACGGAACCGTGTTTTTTAATACATTCAAGTTTTCTTTAGAGACATAACCACTCAATAAAGGGCTATCGGTATATTGTATCGGATTATTATAACTCTTTTTGTCTGCCTGAATAAACTGACGTGTATTTCTAAATAAAGCGATTTTATCACTCTTGTATCCGAAATTTACAGGATGCGAACGATCTGTTTTTGCTTCAAAAATTGCACCACCGATTACTTGTGCACCTGATTGTAACGATTTATTTTCAAACGATATATTTTCAACTGTATCTATCTTTGTTTTATTAAATTTTAAATCGATGAATTTTTTATTAGACAACCAATTAACTGCATTTCTATATCCTATTAGAACACCACCGTTTCGTACCCAAACTTTTAACTTGTCTTCTAATCTTTTATCAACCGAATAACTATTAGGCACAACAATCGTTGTATACTTATCTAAGTTTATTCTTGAAGCATACGAAACATCTAACTTGGTTAATTTCATTTCAAAACGCTGATCTAATAAATGCCAAATTTCACCAGCATCATAACTCGTCATTCCACTACCAACTAACATCGCTATTTTTTGTGGTTTTATTGCTCTGAAGTTCCTACTCCCTAAATCAATTCCCTCATTTAACCCCGTAGCAACACCTTTTATGTTAATATGATTCTTAACCGTAATTTTATTTAAAAACTCATATAACTCTGAGTTGTTTAATTTCTGATTTTGAGCAGGAATAAAAATAGTTCCATAATCAAACGATTCTCCATTATTTTTAAACTGCTTCATAGCCACTTTTGCACGCAATCCTTTTTCTAAAATCGTATTTAAAGCTTTCGGAGTTTCATATTCATTCCAAGAAAACAAATACCCAACACTACTTTTATTTTTAATTGTTCCTTCTTTTTTCTTTAAATCAACAATCTCTTCTCCTGCTTTTGATAAAGAAATATTATCAGCAAAATCTACTCCAAAGGCATGATTGAATGTCCATGCAGAAACATCGTAAAATAAACTATCTTTAAAAGTAGTTCGTACATCAAACATTGCTTTTACCAATCGGTTATTCTTCTGATTCATTGGTACAACATAACTATACCCTTTTTTAAAATTTTTTCCTTTTGATGTAAAATCAGTTTTTAATTCGTGTATTTTTATTTGATGCTTTTTTAAAACTGCTGCTAAATGATAGCTTTTTACAGCATCTTTTTCATCTCCAAAAACAATCGCTTTATTATCTCCTGAATTTCGAGATTTCTCATAAAAACTTTGTTGATATTTTAAGATTTTTACGCGCATATTTTTAGCTGCTTCTAAAGTTGATAAAGTAGCTGTAAATTGATTGCGAATTGTAAACGGAAAAGTTAACACTCCGTTTTCACTTTCTTGTGCATGTCCACGAGAACTTCCTTGCTCAAACAAAATACCGATACTTCCGTTAATATCTGGGAATGTTGAGCCTTTTCCGAAGTAAAAATCATCAAAACTTTCTTCAGAATAATACGTTGATCCTATTTTATCAAAAGCCTTTGCATGGTAGGTTGCAATTTCTTTGGTTAAATCCTGGTTCATCTGCGGCGTTAACGGATTTGTTCTACTCGGAATTCCCGGTTGAAAAAAGAAACTCGAGTTGGTTCCCATTTCATGATGATCGGTTAAAATATTTGGTAACCATTTATGAAAAGAAGCTATTCTTGCAGCACTTTCAGGTAACTGAACTGGCAACCAATCACGGTTCATATCAAACCAATAGTGATTTGTTCTTCCGCCAGGCCAAACTTCATGATATTCTCTATCATTAGAGTCAGGGTTTATATTGTCCGCCTTGTTTGTATTTGCCCAATATGCAAAACGCTGTAAACCATCAGGATTCAAAGATGGATCGAACAATATAATTGTATTCTCTAATAACTCATCAATTTTAGCTCCTTCTGCCGCTGCTAAATAATAAGCCGATGCTAATGCAGAGTTTGTTCCACTAGGTTCATTTCCATGAATAGAAAAACCCTGATAAACCACTATAGGTTGACTCGAAACATTTACCGAAGCATCATCAGTCGCTTTTATGTGTTGCTTTCTAATTTGCTCTAAATTTTCATGATTTTTAGGCGAAGTAATTGTTAATAATAATAAAGGTCTTCCTTCATAGGTTTGCCCTCTATCTTCAATAAAAACTCTATCAGAAGCCTTTGCCAAGGCTTTCATATATTCTACCAACTTATCGTGTGTTACATGCCACTCTCCTACTTCATGACCTATAACCGATTTTGGTGTTGGTATATTTTTAGCATAAGAAACATCATTAGGTAGGTAATACGATAAATCTAATTTTTGTTGTGCAGTTACAGAGATTGATACCATTATCAATAGTAGTAAAAAAGCTTTTTTCATTTGTTATGTTGTTTAATAAGCTAACAAATATATTAAATCTAAAAATGCTTTTTTTCCAATAGCAAATAATTCGTTTTCAACTATTAAAAAACCCTTTCCTAACACTTCTTATAAATTGGAAGTAATACGTATATTGCGTTTTAAAAAAACAACTTATGCAACATTTTGATGTAGCTATTATTGGTAGTGGTCCTTCTGGGGCTTCAACTGCTTTTCATTTAGCTAAAAAAGGAATTTCAACTGTTATAATAGAGAAAGAAACATTACCCCGCTATAAAACTTGTGGTGGTGGATTTGTTTTTAGAGGCCGTAAAGATTTACCTTTTGATATCTCTTCTGTTGTTGAGCGTGAATTTAACACGATCGATATATATTTAGGTGAAAAACTACATTTTAAAACACAAAGAGAAGACCCTACAGTTACTATGATTATGAGAGATTCTTTCGATCATTTAATCGTAGAAAAAGCTAAGGAGCTTGGTGTTACTTTATTAGAGAATCATAAGTTAAATAAATTACATTTTTCTGATGATAAAATCACTTTAGAAACATCTCAAGGAGAACTTTCTGCTAAATTTATAATTGCTGCAGACGGTGCTTTAAGTCCTACCGCAAAAATGGCTGGATGGAAAGAAGATACTCGAAAATTAATACCCGCTTTAGAATATGAAGTAGAGGTTTCTGACGACGATTTTAATCGCTTAAAAGACGAAGTTCGTTTTGATATTGATGCTATACCTTACGGTTACGCGTGGAGTTTCCCTAAGAAAAATCATTTATCAATAGGAGTTGCATCTGCAAGAAGAACAAAAATAAATTTAAAGAAATTTTACCAAGAGTATATGGAAATACTTGGTATTACTAATGTAATTAATGAATCTCAACACGGATTCCAAATTCCTGTGGCACCAAGAACTGATGGGTTTGTGAAAAACAACGTGTTTTTAATTGGAGATGCTGCTGGTTTTGCAGATCCTGTTACTGCTGAAGGTATTTCTAATGCTATTTATAGTGGTAAATTAGCTGCTGAAGCAATAAGTGAAAGCAACTTAAATGAGAAACTTGCAGAGGAATTATACCTTGCTAAAATAAGTGAAAAACTACTACCAGAACTTAATACTGGTTTATGGCTTTCTAAGTGGTTTTATGAGCAAAAAACGATCCGTAATCTTTTATTAAAAAAATATGGGCAACGTTTTAGCGAAGCAATGGCAGATGTTTTTCATGGAAAACGCTCTTACCCAAAAGACATTAAACAGACTATAAAAAACAAAATAAAATCGTTGGTTTCTTAATCGAAGATTTATAAATAAAAAGACACCGTTTAGATTATATAAACGGTGTCTTTTCATTTTATAACTGATTTTACTCTTTACGTACTCTTTTTAAATTTAGTAAATCAACCGGATTTATACCCAATCCTTGAATATTTTTTTGACTAAAACGAATTACTTCATCATAATATAACGGAACAATCGGAGCCTCATTTATTATAATACTATCCATTTGCTGATATAATTCATAACGCTTTTTAACATCGATTTCCTTTATTGAGTTCTCGTATAGCTCATCAAATTTCTCGTTCTTAAAATGTGTATAATTTGGTCCGTTGGGCGTAAAATTTTTACTATAAAATAACGATACGTAGTTTTCTGCGTCTGGATAATCAGCAATCCAACTTGCTCTAAAAACAGGTAGTTTTCCGCTTGATTTACCTTGTCGTAAGGTTGAAGGCGGAATTACATCTACTTTAGTTTGCAAGCCTATATTTTGTAATTCACGCTGAATAAATTCACATAAGTCTAAATAATTACCATTCGTAGTAATCGTAATTTCTGGATTTATATTTCCTGTCACCTTTATGTATTCAGAAACCAACGCAGCCGCTTTTTCTGGCTGATAAGAATATCCTTTTTGGTTATTAAACGACGGCAATCCTTTTGGTATAAATCCACTTGTGGCAGGTGTACCAATTCCGTTTCGTAAGAATTTAATCATTTTTACACGATCAAATCCATAATTTATAGCTTGCCTTATTAATTTTGATTTTGTTGGTTCTTCATTTTCACCATCTAAATAAATCCCTAAATATTCAGTGTTCAAATATGCGCCTGTTTCCATCTTAATCTCACCTACATATTTCTCTTTTAAAGTTCCGTCTGTATTTAAAATATCATCTTTATAAGAAGCGTCAATACTTTTCATAAAGTCGAGATTACCTTGTATAAACTGTAAAAATTCACTCTGCTTATCAGGTAAAAAAGTAATTGCAACAGCTTCTAAATAAGGCAATGAATTCCCTGTTATATCTTTTTCATAAAACATCTTGTTTTTACGCAATACTAATTTTGTGTTTTCTACCCATAATTTAAATTTAAAAGGACCAGTACCAATTGGATTTTCTCTAAAAGAGTTGCCAAAATAAGTTACCGCTTCTTTCGGAACTACCGAACAATATTTCATTGCCAACAACCCTAAAAAAGGTGGAAATGGCTGTTTTAAATTGATTGTAAAAAGCGAATCGTTTTCAGCCTTAAAATTTGCTACGTTTTGTAAAACCCAACCTCCTGGAGAGGCAACATTTTTATCTAATAACCTACTAAATGAATATTCAAAATCTTTGGCAGTAACATTTCTCGTTGAATCTTTTCCGAACAATGAGTGTTTATGAAAATTCACATCTTTTCGTAGGTTGAACTTATATTTTTTTCCGTCTTCAGAAAGCGTCCAATTTTTAGCGATGTCGGGTTGTACATGTAAACTATCATCTAACTGCACCAAACCATTAAATAACTGATTTACCGCCCAAATATTTCGTTGATCTTTTGCAAAAGCAGGATCCAGCGAAGTAATATTCGAATGTTCATTATAACGAAAAACCTGAGTTTCAGAAAAAGAACTAGTCTCTTTAGCACAAGAATAAAAACCGATAAAAAGAACTACTAAAACAAAAAACTTACTTGTTCTTCCTTTTATTTTTATAATATGATTTATCTGCAATGTATATGATTTTAGAAACTTCAGCATATATCGTTGAAGCATCTTTATTTGTTATTTTAATATCTTTTTGTAAATCTATTTCTTGCGCATCTTTTAATCGTTCTTTTATTTGCTGAATCTCCTCTTCAGAAAAAATAAAATCAGCATACGAATTTGATTTTGCAGGTCTTTTAAACTTAATATTGGCACTTTTATCCCAAACTACATAATCGTTGCCTAGAATATTCATTAGCTGAATCATAAAAACAGGGTCTGTTGCCGAAAATAAACTTCCTCCGAAAATAGATCCTACATAGTTTTTGTTTTTATAACTAATAGGAATTTTAACTTTTACATTATACAAATCGTCAGATACTTCAATAATTTTACCTGTAGATCTACGATACATTGGTGAAATATTAAATCCGTATTTAAAAATAGTACTTTGTTTTAAAAAAGTACTTAAAACCTTAGATATTGTTGCGTACATTTAATTACTCTTATTTTTCAAACCCATATTCACGCTCTACTTTACAAATTCGGAGTTGGTATTTTGTGTACCATTTTTCTCTTCCTTTTTCTCGAGCTTCTATGTGTAATAAATTATTTTTCCATTGTGTAATTGCCTCTAAACTTCGCCAATATGAAACTGTAATTCCAACTTCCGAGCGGGCTGACTCAATTCCTAAATAACCTTCTTGTTTTTTTGCTAACTCTTCCATTCTGTTGTTCATGTCTTCATATCCTTCTTGATCATCAGACAATATAGTTGTAAAAATAACCGCGTAATATGGCGGAGTTAATGAATCTTCAATCATAAAATTAATTCGTATTTAGTTTCTGGCAAGCCAATATCTTCACTTATAAAATTCTTTATTTCTGTAAAATTAAATCGTTTTAATATTTTGGCTGAGGCTATATTCTCATCAACTACATAACCTACAATTTTTTTTATCCCTACAAATCTACAATAAGAAATTAGTCCTTTGCAAATTTCAGTTGCATATCCTTTACCCCAATATTCTTGAATAAATCGGTATCCTATTTCATCATCTACATTGTCTTTTACCAAAGCAACAGTTCCTATAAACTTCTTATCAACTTTTCGTTCTATCGCATAAATCCAAAAATCATTTTTAAGCTTATCATACCTATTCATCAAATCTTTAAGCTCTATTTCACACGCAACAATTGTTTTAATATCACCTGTTGCATATTGTAAAACTTCGGGATTACTTTCTAACTTAAAAAAAGGTTTTAAGTCAGTTAAAAGAAGTTTTCTAATGCGTAATCTTTCGGTTTCAAAAATCATGAATAAATTGTAATTTTGCAGTTGATAAATACTGTATAAAACAGATTTATAAAAATACACCATACGAACTTCTAAAAAATTAAAGACTTACACAAGCCTTTTGTTTTTTATTAAGGATATTAAAAGAATGAACGTAGATAAAAAAGTAGCTTTTTACACTTTAGGATGTAAATTAAATTTTTCTGAAACTTCAACAATTGCTAGAAATTTTGTTTCTGAAGGTTTTGAACGTGTTGAGTTTGATGAAAAAGCAGCTATATATGTAATTAATACATGTTCGGTTACTGATAATGCTGATAAACGTTTTAAATCGATTGTAAAATCGGCTTTAAAACAAAATGAAGATGCTTTTATAATTGGTGTAGGTTGCTATGCGCAATTAAAACCTGAAGAATTAGCCAATGTTAATGGGGTAGATTTAGTTTTAGGTGCTACCGAAAAATTTAACGTTACTAGTTACATCAATGATTTAACTAAAAATGATATTGGCGAAGTACATTCGTGCGAAATTGAAGAAGCCGATTCTTATGTTGGTGCCTATTCTATTGGCGATCGTACCCGTGCTTTCTTAAAAGTACAAGATGGTTGTGATTATAAATGTACGTATTGTACAATTCCGCTAGCAAGAGGAATTTCTAGATCTGATACTTTAGAGAACGTTTTAAAAAATGCCAAAGAAATATCAGAAAGAGGAATTAAAGAGATCGTTTTAACAGGTGTAAATATTGGTGATTACGGTAAAGGTGAGTTTGGTAACAAAAAACACGAACATACTTTCTTAGAATTGGTTAAAGAATTAGATAAAGTTGATGGTATTCACCGTTTGCGAATATCGTCTATCGAACCTAATTTATTAAAAGACGAAACAATTGATTTTGTTTCTAAATCTAATACTTTTGTTCCGCATTTTCACATTCCGTTGCAATCTGGTTCTGATGAATTGTTAAAAAAAATGAAGCGTCGTTATTTAACGCAAACCTATACAAATAGAGTTACTAGAATAAAAGAAGTAATGCCAAACGCTTGTATTGGTGTAGATGTTATTGTTGGTTTTCCTGGAGAAACAGATGAATTATTTTTAGAAACCTACAACTATTTAAACGAAATGGATATTTCGTATTTACATGTATTTACCTATTCTGAAAGACCAAATACAGAAGCTGTTAATATGGATGGCGTAGTTGCCAAAAATGTACGTGCAAAACGAAGTAAAATGTTACGTGGCTTATCTGTTAAAAAACGTAGGGCTTTTTATGAAACTCAAATCGGAAATACATTAACGGTGCTTTTTGAAAGTGAAAATAAAGAAGGCTATATTCACGGTTTTACACAGAATTATGTAAAAGTAAAAACACCTTGGAATCCGGAGTTGGTAAACACACTACATACTGTTTCCTTAACCGAAATTGACGAGGATGGTTTAGTTCGTTTTAACTTTGTTAAAAACGAAGTTATTGCTTAAATTGTGAATAGTTTTTTATCTACTTTAAAATAAAAATTATGAAATACGCACTAGTATTACTTTTCGCTTTAACTATTATAACTTGTAGCGTTCCTAAAACGGAATTAAAAAAAGATTCTAAACCTATCGAGAAAGAAATAATCGTAGAAAAAACAATTGATAAAACTAAAAAACTAGAAAGCGAACCAATTAAAGAGAACAATCTTGTAAATATTCGAAAAACGCCTTGTTTTGGAGATTGTGCCGTTTACAATGTTACTATTGATAAAAAAGGTAATGTTACCTTTAACGGAATCGAATATGTGCTTGAAAAAGGAATTCATACCTTTAAGCTTTCTGATAAAGATTTTAAAAAACTTAATGATATGTTTACTACAAATGGTTTTAATTCGTTTAAAACTGTTTACGACAACACAAACATATCTGATTTACCAAGCACATTTATAACCCATAATAACAAACAAATAAAAATTCGTTTGTGGAAAGATATTCCTGATGAATTAATTAATATTCACGAGTATATTGAAGAACTTTTATTGGATAAGAACCTTATTGAATAATGGTAAAAACTCATGTGTATTTTGTGCCAGGTTTAGCTGCAAATACTAAAATATTTGAGCACATTTCTTTGCCTAAAAAAAAAGCTCAGCTTCATTTTATAGACTGGTTATTACCAACATCAATAAATGAAAGCATTGAAAAGTATGCTGCACGAATGTGCGAAATTATTAAACACGAAAACCCGATATTGGTTGGTGTTTCTTTTGGAGGAATAATGGTACAAGAAATGAGTAAAATTATTCCTTGTAAAAAAGTAATTATTATTTCTAGTATCAAAAGTAATAAAGAACTTCCTATGCGTTTAAAATTAGCGCAAATAACAGGAGCATATAAACTTTTCCCTTCAAAAATAATAGCGAATATCGAAAGTTACGAACATTATTTCTTTAACGATTATTTAAAAAAAAGAGCGGAATTGTATAAAGTATATTTATCGATAAGAGATAAAAAATATTTACAATGGTCTATATACAACGTGTTGCATTGGCAACAAAAAGAACCATTGAAAAATATAATTCACATACATGGCAATGATGATGAAGTTTTTACTGCAAAACATATAAAAAATTATATCAAAATAGAAAAAGGGACTCATATTATGATTTTAAATAAAGCAAAAACTATTTCTAAAATCTTAGAAAAGGAATGCTTTTTGATGGATTAAAGATGGTAATAAGTTCTAATAAAAAAATTAAAAGAAAATGAATAAATCCGTGCGTTTTTTATCAATACTAACAGTTGTGTTTGTTGCTATTTTATTTACAAATACAATAAGCCAATCTAACGAACCTGTCATTAAGAATGTAGCAGAAAGCTATCAAATTAAAGCTGTAAAACTCCCTAAAAACATGGAGTTAGCTGGTGAACGTGTGCCTTTAGAAAAAGCAGACATTAAAGAACGTATGGATCGTGAGTTACTTGTAAACACTTATTGGCAATCAAACGGATTACTATTAATAAAACGTGCCAACAAATACTTTCCAATTCTAGAACCTTTATTAGCTAAACATGGTTTACCTGATGATTTTAAATTTTTAGCTTTGGCCGAAAGTGCATTTATTGATGAAACTTCATCTGTAGGCGCGGCCGGAATGTGGCATTTTATGAAAAGTACTGGTCGTGAATACGGTTTAGAAATTAACGACAATGTAGATGAACGCTATAATATAGAAAAATCAACTGAAGTAGCTGCTGAATATTTAAAGAAAGCATATAATCGTTTTAATTCTTGGACCCTTGCTGCTGCAGCATACAACGCCGGTAATTATGGTGTAGGAAGAAGATTAGAAACTCAAGGTGTAACTAGTTACTACGACGTTTTATTACCCGATGAAACAGAACGTTATGTATTTAGAATCTTAGCGTTAAAAGAAATAATTTCGAATCCTGAGAAGTATGGTTTTGAATTTGATAAAGAAGATTTATACACTTTACCATCTACCTACACAGTTAAAGTAGACACCGCTATTACCAACATAGCTTTATTTGCTAAAAAGTACGGTACCACCTATAAAGATCTTAAACTACACAACTCTTGGTTAAGAGAAAATAAACTAAATAATAAAAGTCGTAAACTATACGAAATTAAAATTCCCAACTAACAAATGAAAAAAGTACTTCCTTTTATATATATTGTAATTGGGCTATTTATTTTAATAGTCACTTTCTCTCAGTTTTTTAAAGATCAAGAAAGTTATCGGGTCCTTTTAAGTTTCAGAACCGAAAGCAAGTATATATTCTTACTTGTAAGAGTTTTATTTGCAAGTTGGTTTTTAATAGACGGAATAAAGAGGTTGAAACAAAGCAAAGAAGATTAGAGTATCTAATCTTCTTTTATGTTTTTTACCCTTCCTACAATTCCAGATTCTAATTGCACTTTAATTCCGTGAGGATGATTAGCTGAGTTTGTTAAAATTCTACTTACAATACCTATCGTTAACTCGCCCGATCTTTGATGACTTTTTTGAACAACCTCAACCTCTATACCAATACGAATGTGATTTCTATTTCTACCGTCTTTCATTTAAAATATTTTTCATTAAAATAAAAAAGCCTATCAATTAATTGATAGGCTTTCTTTAAAAAGTTTACTCTGGTAATAATATATATTATAATACTCTTACATTTACAGCGTTTAATCCTTTTTTTCCATCTTGTAAGTCAAACTCAACCTCATCGTTTTCACGAATTTCATCGATTAATCCTGAAACATGTACAAAATGCTCTTTGTTGTTTCCTTCTTCTGTGATAAATCCAAATCCTTTTGATTCGTTGAAGAATTTTACGGTACCTTTATTCATAATAAAAAATTAATTTGTCGTTAACTTAAGTGCTAACAACGTTTATTGTTTTGCAAAGATAATGCCATTTTTTTTAAATACACCTAAATAATTGATTTTATTACAATTATCTTAAAAATAAATATTAAAAATAAAAAAGCCTATCAATTAATTGATAGGCTTTTTTTAAAAAGTTTACTCTGGTAATAATATATATTATAATACTCTTACGTCTACAGCGTTTAATCCTTTTTTTCCTTCTTGTAATTCAAATTCAACTTCGTCATTTTCACGAATTTCATCGATTAATCCAGAAACATGTACAAAATGTTCTTTGTTTGATCCTTCTTCTGTGATAAATCCAAATCCTTTTGATTCGTTGAAGAATTTTACGGTACCTTTACTCATAATAAAAAATTAATTTGTTGTTTGCTTAAGTGCTAACAACGTTTATTGTATTGCAAATGTAATGCCAAATATTTTAAATACACCTAAATAATTGATTTTATTACAATTAAAAAAATAATTCTTGAAAATTTCATGTAACAAACACGCATTACTATAAAAGTTTAAAACATTTTTTAACACAAAAAAGCCTATCAATAATTGATAGGCTTTTTATTAAAAAGTTTACTCTGGTAATAATATATATTATAATACTCTTACGTTTACAGCGTTTAATCCTTTTCTTCCATCTTGTAATTCGAATTCAACTTCGTCGTTTTCACGAACTTCGTCAATTAATCCTGATACATGTACAAAATGCTCTTTGTTGTTTCCTTCTTCTGTGATAAATCCGAATCCTTTTGATTCGTTGAAGAATTTTACGATACCTTTATTCATTATAAAAAATTATGTGTCGCTAACTTAAGTGCTAGCTAAGTTTATTAAAGCCGCAAATTTAACACCAAAAATATTAATATCAGCTTAAAAAAAAAAATTATTTATTTATTTTCAAAACTCAAAAGAAACCATACATTTTGTATATTTTTATATTGTTAAACTTATTTATGGATGAATAATTTTTTAATAGGAATTGGTAAGCGAATCAAAATTATCAGAAAAAAACAGAAATTAACTATTAGCGAAGTTGCTTCAAATGCGGGCGTATCTAATGGTTTAATTTCTAGAATAGAGAATGGTAGAACAATGCCTTCCTTACCTGTTTTATTAGAACTAATAGCAGCTTTAAAAATTGATCCAAGTAATTTTTTTAAGGATATAGAAAATGCTCAATCCAAAAAATATATTCATATATCAAAAGAAGAACAACAATTAATAGAGAAGGAAGTAGATGCTGAAGGTTTCACGTACCATCATATATTTAATAAAAGTTTATCTGCTATAGGTTTTGAAGCTGTTATCTTAAACATAAGTCCTAATTCAAAAAGAGAAAAAGTAGTTACTGATGCTTGGGAATTTAAGTATATTATTAGCGGTAGTTGTACTTATTATATTGGCGAAGATAAAATTATTGTAAATAAAGGGGATTCGTTGTATTTTAATGGAAAAATACCTCACGTACCATTTAATCATACAGCACAAGATTGCACAATGCTTGTGCTGTATTTTTTTATTGATGCTGGTTAAATTTCTTATAAAACATCTTTTAGATTTACCAACGATTCTAAAATATAGGTTGGTTGTGGTTTTTCTAATTGTGTTTTTGTTTGTGCACCAGACAAAACACCCACAGTAATTCCGCAGCCTGCATTTTTTCCTTCTTCAATATCAATAGCAGAATCACCTGCTTTTAAAACTTTTGATGCATCTGTTACATTTAATAAGTCCATTGCTTGAAATATCATATATGGATGCGGACGTCCTTTTACAACATCACTTGCTGTAATTAAAGCGTCATAATGTGTTTTTTTATTCCACTGTAACTTATCTAATAATAAAGTCGCTGTTTTTCTATCATAGCCAGTATTTAGAACTACTTTTATACCATCGGCACGCAAACCTAACAAAACATTTTCAACCCCTTTAATAGGTTTTACCACTAAATTAATATAAGCTGTATCTAATAAACTTTTAAAATTTTCGAAAATAATTTGAGATTCTTTTAATTTATCAGACTTTAAATGTGTTAAAACATCTTTAATTGCTTTGTGCTTTTCTTTTCCTGCACCATATTCTAAAACAGTTTCTAAAGAAACTTCAACATTAAAATTTTGTATTGCTTTATGTAATGTTTTATAAACTACGTTTTGCTCATCTACTGTTGTTCCTGCCATATCAAAAACAACCATTTCTATTTCTCTCTTTGTTTCGCTCATCATCATTATTTATTAAATATTTTATTGATATTTTCTTTTGAAAACCCTGCACTTCCCGTCATTCCTTTTCCACCGATACCTGTTACAACATGTACATTATCACTTATTGTGTGTTCGAAAATATCTTTTTCTTTACATTGACTGTAAAAACCTGCCCATTTATACTGAATATCATAAGTTGGTAGCTCTATTATTTTTTTAGCTTCTGTAATCATATAATTGTCAATATCTTCATTTAAGTCAAAACCCAAATCATCAATATTTTTTGCAGTGGCATATTCATGCGAATCACCCAAAATCACCGAACCATCGATAGCTTGTTTAAATAAAATATGAACACCATATTTTTTCTGAAAACTATCAGGATCTTCTTTTGCTTTTATCTCATTCCATGAAGCACATTCTTCAAAAGCCTCGTATCTTCGGATTGTTGAACCTGTTAAAATAGAACCATCTAAAGTGAAATTTTTTTGAGGTTTGGTTTGCATCATTTGCAACTTAGAAACCACTAAATCACTATTATTATATATTGATGGATATAAAGTTTTAAAATCAACTCCGTTACAAATAATAACTTTTGATGCTTTAAATACCGCATCGATTGAAGATGTTACCACTACTTCATTATTTATTTCTGCTGTATTAATTACACTTGTATTGTAATGAATATCAATATTTTTTTCTGCGGATAGAAAAGAATGTAAACGATGAATCATCGTTTTTGGTTCTACGGTTACCTCCTCTGGAAAAAACAATCCTGCTTTACAATAATCAGTACGTAACCCTGCGTATTTATCTAAACATTGTGCTTTTGTTAATAAATTTGAAGTATAATTATTGTTTTTATTAATTTGATGCAATTCTTCAATTAACTGAACTTCTTCATTATTAGAAGCTAAATAAACCGTACCATTTTGACGAACTGTTACATCAAACTGACTTTGAATATCTTTATAAATAGCTAAACTTTCTCTTCCATAATTTTGCCATTTTTGATTCATTCCTGAAGGCACTACTTGTCCAAAATTACGAACTGTTGCTCCTTGTGGCTTATTATCTCTTTCTAAAATAGCTACTGATAATCCTTTTTTTGCTGCGTGATAAGCGTGAAAAGTTCCTAAAACTCCACCTCCAACAACGATTAAATCATACTTATTGTTCATATACTAATTCTTTTAATTGTACTGGTTTCTTATATTTATTCTTAAAAAAACGAAAACTATAAATTGTTATTACTAATCCTATAAATGCTAAAAAATATAATGCTTGTGTAAAAAATGAAAGCCAAGAGATATCTCCTTTTCCAAAATTCTTATAAAGAAGAATCAAAATACTTCCTAAATATCCGAAGGCATCGGCTATGTAAATTAAGAAACCTACGTTTCCGTTAATTTTAAAAGTCGCAATCATTCTATCAAAGAAAATTCCGTTAAAAGGTACGTAACAACTGTATAATCCTATTCCTGAAACTACCATCCAAACCAATGGCGTAATAACTTGTTGTTGATATAAATATGTTGATACCAAAATTGAAATACATCCAATAATCAACACATAATGGTAATACATAAAAGCTTTATAATTTTTAGTAATACTACCTATCATCCCTAAAACAACTAATACAATAATAGCTATTGGTATTTCAGAAATACTATAAATAGAGGCATCTGTATACCCTAAAGAATCCCATATTTCTCTAGCAAAATTGTCTCTAAAATCTCTAATTGATGTTAACAGCATAAAGAAAAATACTATTAAAGTTAAAGGCAGTGCGTATTTTTTAAATAACAGCTTTCTTTCTTGTTTATTTAAAGGCTTTCTTACGGCTCTTAATAGTTGGTCTTCTGTCGTTGGCGGTGGTAATTTCTCTAACAACCACGCAAAAAACAATAATGGAAGTATAAAAAATAGTCCTGTAATAAAGGGCATCCAATATTCATCAAAATGAAACTTATCTAATACCATTTTACCTATTGTTTTAACAGCTCCTGAGGAAACTATAAAACTAGAGGATAAGATTACTCCTAATAATTCGGTAGCTTTTCTTCCTTCTAGATAAGAAAATACAATTCCCCAAATCATTCCTAAGGGTAATCCGTTTAAAAATAAAAAGAGAATATTATAAGGTGCTGGAGTAACTGCAAAACCCAACAACGCTAATTCTGCTGAAAAAATAAAACCAACCAAATAAAGCATTCTTGTATGCGATTTCATTTCTGAAATTACTTTTATACCTACAAATTTTGATAACGTATAGCCAACCACTTGAGCTACTATTAATAAAATTTTATAATCTATGCCCCAAAAAGCTAAGTTTTCAAATGTGGCTACAGTAAACGGCTTTCTAAAAGCGTACATACAAAAATAAGTACCAAATGCAGCAATAGAAGCTTGTAATAAAAAACGTAAACGCATGAGTTCTTTTTTTTGACAGAAATTAGCTCTCAATTTCTTGAGAGCCTACTTCCGCGTTTAAATCAAAATACTTAAAGACTAAATTTAATACCAATGTTTCCTTTAACTCCGTAATATTCTACTTGTTTTGGGCGGTCTTGGCTTTTACCGTAATGATAAATCAGGGGATTATTTAAAATATTATTGAAATCAGTATAGATTGTCCATTTTTTCCCTATTTGATAAGATGCTGAAAAATCTAACGTATTATATCTTCCGTAGTACACATCACCAATATCTCTTTCTCCGTAAGCAATGGCATATTTTCCTTTATGATTAAAAGCTATCCTTGTATTAAATCCGCCTTTTTCAAAAAATAATTGTGCATTAAACAAACTTCCCGCTTGATAAGCCATCGCTACTTTTCTACCACTTGCTTTTGTCATTTCAGAATCCATAAACGTAGCGTTTAATTGTGTTCCAAAATATTTAAAAAATCCTGGTAAGAAATCAAAACGTCTGTTAATTCCTAACTCTACACCACCAATCCATGATGTTGCTCCTCCGTTTACAGGGGTAGTGAATTCAACACCTTCTTTACCGTTGTAAGTTCCTTGATAGGTATCATTATAAATAATATCTGTAATCGATTTATAAAAAACACCTGCGTTTACAACACCTACATTTTGGAAATAATATTCTCCTAATAAATCAAAATTCCATGAAAACGTTGGATTTAAATCAGGATTACCTCCTTTAAATTCGTTATCAAAAGATATAAAAGTTCCTGATGGAGAAATGTCTCCAAAATTAGGTCTTGAAAAACTTCTTGTTGCGGCAAAACGGATATTTAAATCTCTTTTAGGAGAATACTTAACGTGTAACATTGGTAATACTGCCCAATAATTTTTATTTTTTACCGATTTCGTTAAAACATTATTTTCAACAACATATCCTGATACTTTTGTTTCGGTTTTCGTAGCTCTTAATCCTCCTAAAATAGTCCACTTTTCAGAAGCTTTTAAAGTTCCCATACCGTAAAATGATAAATGAGTTTCATCAACATCAAAATTTCTTCCTAATCCACTATTATACTGTAAAGCTGATGAATCATCTTCTAAAACACTTAAATTTTCTTTGTTTGATGTCCAAAAATTATTCATTCCTTCGGTAGATAAAACAGGTCCAAAAGTTGATTGAATATTAGATCCCATTTCATTTAAATAATCTGCACGACCTGGTTGCTGAATAACATATTGAGAATAATCTGATAACATTGGAGTTTCTCCTGCTCCATTCCATCCGTAGTATAAATCTTCAAAAGTTGCTCTACGATCTTTATCTCTATATTTAGTTCCTACTTTAATTTTAAAATTATCATTAATGGTATGTTCATAATTTAATGAGGCTGCTATATTATCTCTTTCTTTTATTGATATTTTATATAATTCTAAATCTGAAAACTTCATTTTAGTTGCATCCATTTTAAATTTAGAATCGCTAAAAAATCCAAATAAAGCATCGGTATCATTATAATCTAACTTACCGCCATCGGCTTTCCAATAAGCTCTATCATCATCAGCACCACCAGTATCTTTCGGTCTGTTATCTAAATAATCAGCATTGATACCAATACCATCTTGTTTAAACTTTACAACAAAATAACTTTTATCTTGTGCTGTTGGCGTATTTCCATATTTAAATTCATTAGCATAAGAAGCAATACTCCAATCGAATTTTCCGTTTTCAACAAGATGTCTTCCTCCTATTTCTTTTCCAAAAAGCTCTGTAATTAATTCGTTATGTATATTTTGTAATTCTACTCTTGTAGTACTTGTTCCTGAGTCAAATTTATCAAAACGAATTCTATGCTTATAATGTTCTTCAGTATCAGATAAAGTTCCATAAACTCCTCTAAAATAGATTTTATGAGCAGGTGTAAAATTATATTCCATCGCAGCGTTTAATCCCATGGTAACTCTTACACCGTTATAATCTCTTAATTCCATTCTAAAAACACCTTCGTCTCCTTTTCTACGTGCTTCAAAATTATCAGTACCCCAACTTCTATTCCAATACGAACCGTTTACGATATATCCGAATTTACCGTCTTTACTTTTGTTACCAATGGTTAAAGAAGCATTGTAAATTGGGTTACCAGATTTTTCATTAAAACCACCACCTATATTTACATTTAAAAGTTGTTTGCTTGGTGCTGTTTGTGTAATAAAATTTACACCACCACCGATTCCGTCTGATTCCATATCAGGCATGTATGCTTTTGCTGCTTGTACGTATGAAATTAATTCTGATGGAAAAAAATCAAAAGCTGTTGCACGTGAAGTCGTTTCTTCTTCGGCTGTTGGAAGTCTATTTCCGTTAATAGTTGTTGATGTCCAAAAAGGAGGCAATCCTCTTACGGATACAAAACGTCCTTCACCTTGATCTCTTTCAATAGATAATCCTTGAATACGTTGTACTGTTTCCGCTGCATTACGATCGGGTAATTTACCAATACCATCAGAAGCAATCACATTCATTATACTCATTGATCTTTTTTGAATACTTAAAGCTTTCGCTTCACTATTTCTTCTTGATCCTCCATTAATTACAACTTCTTCTAATGCATTCGAAGAAGGTAACAATGCAATTACTCCTATATTTTTACTAGCACTACCAACAATAGAAACATCTACTATTTTTGTTTGAAAACCGATATAAGAGATCTCTAATACTACATTTCCTTGTTCAACTTTATTTATCACAAAATTTCCATCAAAATCAGTGTATACACCTTTTGTTGTTCCTGCTAATGAAATACTTGCTCCTGGTAACGGAAAATTACCATCAGTTATAATCCCTGTAATAATAGTTTCTTGTGAAAAAACAGCATTACTAATAAAGAGAACTAGTATCGTATTCAATAAAATTTTAAAATTATTCATTTGTTTAGTTTTACAATAATTAAATTACCTGACGCAAATCACGTTATTTTTTTACTATTTGTAAACTTTTGAATATTAAGAAAACTTTTTGATAATGCTATTTTAGTGTAATAAAATTGTTAAGCAATAAAAAAACCTTAACTAAATAGTTAAGGTTTTTTTGCTTTTTGATTAAAATAATAATAAAATTAATCGAATTTTGTATCCATTTTAACGTAATCTAAAAACTCACGTTTTGTTTCTTTATTTTTAAATTTACCGCCAAATTCGGCAGTAACAGTACTACTTTCTATATCTTTTATACCTCTAGAGTTAACACATAAATGTTTTGCATCAATAATACAAGCTACATCTTGTGTTCCTAAAGCTTCTTGCATTGCCTGAACTATTTGCATTGTTAAACGCTCTTGTACTTGTGGTCGTTTTGAGAAATACTCTACAATACGATTCATTTTAGATAGTCCAATTACTTTTCCATCAGAAATATAAGCAACATGTGCGCGACCAATTATTGGTAGTAAATGATGCTCGCAGGTAGAATATACAACGATATTCTTTTCTACCAACATTTCACCGTAATTGTAATTATTATCAAACGTAGATGCTTTTGGCATATTTGCAGGATTTAAGCCCATAAATATTTCATTTACAAATGCTTTTGCTACACGCTTAGGTGTACCTTGCATACTATCGTCTGTTAAATCCATTCCTAAAGTGATTAAAATATCTTTAACACTTTCTTGAATTTTTTCTATTTTTTCTTCATCAGAAATATCAAAAGCATCCACACGTATTGGTGATTCTGCCGATGTACTTATGTGATTCTCTCCTATCTCTTCTATTCTCTCGTCATTCATTTTGTTGCTACTCACTTCAAACATTTCTTTCAATTATTAGGGCGCAAATTTACAAATTAGTTGTTAATTTACTGTACTTTACTTATCAATTCATCTAAAGAACAAGTAGTTTGCTCTCCGTTTACCATATCTTTTAAAACAAACATATCGTTTTTAATAGTAGTTACCACATATTGTATGTCTCTACTACCAACGTATTTCCATTGTTTTTTCTCTTGTTTATTGCTTGTCGCGGTATCAGGGTACAACTCTGATTTTATGTTATGCGCTCTTAATTTCTTAATAGCTTTTATCTTCGATAGATTTTCTGCTTCATCAAAATTTAAAAATAACACTCTTGGTTTTGGCAACTCAACCTCTTCAAATAAATTTAATTCTTCCATTACCAAGTAAATTCTGTCTAACCCGAAAGAAATACCTACGCCACTTACATCCTTTAATCCGAAGATTCCTGTTAAATCGTCATAACGACCTCCGCCACCGATAGACCCCATTTTTACACCTTCTGGTGGTGCTACTTCATAAATGGCACCTGTGTAATAATTTAATCCGCGAGCTAAAGTTACATCTAACGTTAACGAAGCAGACGCCAACCCTATTTCTTCTATCATCTCTACAACAGTACGTAATTCTTGTACACCTGCCAATCCTTCATCTGAAGCTTGTAACATTTCTTGCAAAGACGCTAACCTATCTTGATTAGTTCCTGAAAAATTAAATAACGGATCTACTTTTACAATAGCATCTTCAGAAATTCCTTTTTCAAGCATTTCTTTTACAACACCTTCTTTACCAATTTTATCTAACTTATCTAAAGCAACCGTAAAATCGATTAATTTATCTTTTGCGCCAATTACCTCAGCAATACCAGATAATATTTTTCGGTTATTAATTTTTATAGTCGCACCGTTTAAACCTAACTTACTAAAAACAGTATCATATAACTGTACAAATTCTACTTCTTGCAATAATGATTTACTTCCTACTACATCCGCATCACATTGATAAAACTCTCTGAAACGTCCTTTTTGCGGACGATCTGCTCTCCAAACTGGTTGAATTTGGTATCTTTTAAAAGGAAACGTAATATCGTTTTGGTGCTGTACCACGTAACGTGCAAACGGCACTGTTAAGTCGTAACGCAAAGCTTTTTCAGATATTTTTGAAGTCGTTTTAAGACTGTTTTTTTCTGTTAATAAAGCTTCGTCTACTTTTTTTAAATAATCTCCAGAATTTAAAATCTTAAAAATTAAACGATCTCCTTCTTCTCCATACTTTCCCATTAAGGTTGATGAGTTTTCGAAACTTGGTGTTTCGATAGGCTGGAATCCGAAATTTTCAAACACGTGTTTGATCGTATTAAATATATAATTTCTTTTTGCTACTTCGCTTGATGAAAAATCTCTGGTTCCCTTTGGGATTGATGGTTTCATAGTTAATTATGAATTGTGGATTATAAATCGTGAGTTTTTCTCAAAACTTAAAATCTGTAATTTTTAAACGTTTGTATTCTGTTACTTAAAAGTAAGTTTTCACAAGAGTAAAATACTTAATCTAACTTAGTTGACAAATATCTGAATTTATAGGCGAATTATAAAGTTTTATTTACGCGTTTTAATCGATAAATAGCTGCGTTTAATTCAAACCCTAAAAGCAATATAATTGCATTTAACCACACAAACAACATTAAGACTAACAATGTACCAATAGAACCATAAAGTTGGTTATATGTTGCGAATTTTACCACATAAATTCCGAATAAATAAAAAGAAAATAAAGATAACACTGTGGTTAAAATTGCTCCTGGCGAAAAGAACCTCACTTCCCTTCCTTGTTTGGTTCCGAAACGAAAGAGTAACGAAACAATTGTAAAAATCATTATTAAGAATAATAAACCTCTACCCCAATAAAAAAAATCTAAATCACTCGTCTCTAACCATCCTATTTCATTGATTCTAGACAATGCTAGTTGGTAAAAAATAATAGCAACTACCGTTATTATCAAGAAAAAAGACATCAATAACGAAACACCTAGCGATACAATATAGGCTACAAAAACACTTCTAAATTCTGTTACATGGTATGAATATTCGAATCCGCCAAAAATGGCATTTACTCCGTTTGTCATTAAAAAAATTGACGCTAAGAATCCAAATGATAATAAACCACCATACTGGTTGTTAATAATATCTTTTAATACCAAATCTACAGCCTCAAAGGTTTCTGGAGGCAGCATTTCTTGAATTAACCAAAAGAGATTATCCTGAAACCCATCAATAGGTATGTAAGGTATTAACGACAAGATAAATAGCATAAAAGGAAAAATTGCCATAAAAAAACTAAAAGCAATACCACCAGCTCTAGTAGTTAAAGCACCTTTTACAATACCAATAACATACATTTCTAGCACGTCATATAAAGACATTCCTTCTAACCCTGGTATTTTAATTTTTTTTCCAAAAACTACTAACAAGTTTAATACTGGTACTTTTTCTAAATTATCTTCTATTTGTTTTGTCATTTATTAAGTTTCGAAGATTTTAAAGTTCTTTTATTAATTACTATTCCGCTTTAAACTTTGGTAAAAGCATGCATTATTTACTTTAATAGTTGATATGTCTCTCTCGGTTTACCTCAAAAGCACATTAAAAAATAAAGAGTAGTCTTAACCTGAATCAAGTTCTCACTAAAACTATTCAATAACAATATTATGTTTTTGTAACAATCCTATAACATTCTCTTTTGAAAACTTTGCTTTTTTAAGCTTATTATTATCAGGATCAATACTAAAATTAAAGGCGGTTTTAAAATCTACCTTTTCTAATATTGAGCGATCAAATATGGCACTTTTTAAATCGCACGTATCAAAAAATGAATTTGTAAGATCTGTTTCTGTAAAATCAACCTCTTGCAAATTACAATTTACAAATTTTGTGTTTGGTATTTTTAACTTATAAAATGATGAGAAATTTAATTGACAGTCTTTAAAACTAAACTGCAATAAAAACGAATCACATTCATTAAATTTTACACCAATCATTTTACATTTTACAAAAGACGCTTCCTTAAAAGCGCTATTTGTTACAATGGTATTACTAAAATTACAATCGATAAATTCACATTCTACAAATTGGATATTTGACGCATGTACGTTTTCGAAACTACAGTTCTCGAACGTACAATTATCGTATTCCCCCTTTTTGATTTTTGTTTCGTTAAAATCAATTTTTGTAAATGTTTCGCTATCGAAGTAATCGTTCATTTTAAAATAACCTTAGGGTGTTTATGAGCACTAAAACATCTCGATACAAATTTATTCGTTCCTCTTAATTTACTCGATGTGACAACCTCACAATTGTAGATATCATTTTTTTTTTAACACTGAGTAAAAATCTCTGCAAAAAATCATTCATTACCTAAGATTTACTCGATGTGACAACCAAACTATTGTAATCCTCTAGCTTTTAACATTGGAGCCGCTTTTGGATTTCTTCCTGCAAAAGTATTATACATTTTAGCGTAATCCATCGTGTTTCCTTTTGATAAAACTTGCTCGCGGAATTTCTGTCCGTTTTCACGCGTTAACAATCCGTTATCTTTAAACCAATCATAAGCATCGTGACTTAACATCTCTGTCCATAAATACGAATAATAACCAGCTGCGTAGCCTCCACTAAAAACATGTGCGAAATATGTAGAACGATATCTTGGCGGAACTTCTGCTATTTTTAATTGCATCTTTTTTAAAGCATCTTCTTCAAACTTAGCAACATCCTCTATCTTTTCATCAGCAGAAACAGTATGCCAATTCATATCTAAACTAGAAGAACATAAGTTTTCTATCATCGAATATCCTTGATTAAAAGTTCCGGCATCTTTAATTTTCTTTAATAAATCAGCAGGTATTACTTCTCCTGTTTTATAATGCACCGCATAATTATTTAATATCTCTGGATGTGTTGACCAGTTTTCGTTAAACTGAGATGGGAACTCAACAAAATCTCTCGCTGTACTTGTTCCTGAAATTGATGCATATTGTTGATTACCGAATAAACCGTGTAATGCATGTCCGAATTCATGAAACATCGTTTCAACTTCACCAAAACTAATTAAAGCCGGTTCACCTGCTGCTGGCTTTGGCGAATTACATACATTATATATTACTGGTTTTTGATTGCGTAACTTAGATTGTTTTACGAAAGCACTCATCCAAGCGCCACCACGTTTACTATCTCTTGCAAAGAAATCTCCATAATATAATCCTAACTTAGATCCATCTTCTTCAAACAACTCATACACCACAACATCTGGATGGTAAACCGGAATATCGGTGCGTTTTTTAAATGTAATTCCGTATAACTTAGTAGCTGCATAAAAAACACCTTTCTCTAATACATTTGTTACTTCAAAATAAGGCTTTACCTCCTCTTCATTAAGATTATATTTAGATTTACGCACTTTTTCAGCGTAATGATTCCAATCGTAAGCCGCTAATTTAAAATCGTTTCCTTCTTTTTTAATTTCAGCCTGAATTTCTTTAGTTTCTGAAGCAATTTTATCTAAAGCACCCGGAATTAATCCGCTAAACATTTTAAAAACCTCATCTGGTGTTCCTGCCATTGTTCCCTGTAAACTCCAACTTGCATAGTTTTTAAAACCTAAAATCTGCGCTTTGTTTGCTCGTAAAGCAACCATTTTTTTAACCAACTCACTTGTGTCGTATTCACCAGCATCTGATCTATGAATAGATTTTTCTAACAACTCTTTACGAACTTCTCTGTTTTCTAAAGTTTGTAATGATGGTTGTTGACTTGTATTAATTAACTGAATTTCATATTTACCGTCTTTATTTAACGACTTAATTTTTTCTTCAGAAAATCCTTTTAACTTTTCTTTATCAGTAATAACAACACCTCCTTTTTTACTTGCATCTAATAATTTTTTACCAAAATCATTTGCCAAGCTTGCTATTTCTGAGTTAATTTCTTTTAACTTCTCTTTTTTATCTTCTGATAAATCAGCTCCTGCTTTAGAAAAATTCTTATAATATTCTTTTACCAAATGTTTAGATTCAGCATCTAATTGTAAACTATCTACATTATTATAAACAGTTTTAATTTTAGCAAACAATGCGGTATTTAGTAAAATATCATCATTGTGTTTAGAAAATTTTGGCGCTAACTCTTTCTGAATCTCTTTAATTGTATCGTTTGTATTAGCTCCTGCTAATCCATAAAAAACAGCGGTAACTCTATCTAGAGTTTTACTACTTTCTTCTAAACTTAAAATAGTATTTTTAAAAGTTGCTGTCTCTGTATTTTCAACAATTTCTTTAATTGTTTCATTTTGCAATTTCATACCTTCTAAAATAGCTGGCATAAAATGTTCATTTTTTATCTTCGTAAAATCTGGCGCACCATAATCTAATGTGCTTTTAACTAATAACGGATTTTCTACAGCCATATTCGTTTTTGTTTCTTTTTTAGCTTCTTTAGTGTTGCATGAAATTGCCAATACTAAGGTTGCTAGTATAATTATATGTTTTTTCATTTTGATAAAATTAAATTAATCAACTGCTTTTAAACTTAAATCTAAATTATAAACCGAATGTGTTAAGGCGCCTGATGATATAAAATCTACACCACACTCAGCATACTCACGAATTGTTTCTTCATTAATTCCGCCAGAAGATTCTGTTAAGCAAGTATTACCTATTAAGGCAACCGCTTTACGAGTATCTTCATAATTAAAATTATCTATTAAAATACGATACACTCCTTCGTTCGATAAAATCTCTTTAATTTCTTCTAAACTACGCGCTTCTACTATAATTTTAATATCTAAACCTTTCTCTGCTAAATATTTTTTTGTTTTAGTAATTGCTGGTGTAATTCCGCCTGCAAAATCGATATGATTGTCTTTTATCATTACCATATCATACAATGCAAATCTGTGATTTTCTCCGCCACCAATTTTAACTGCCCATTTTTCTATAGCACGAATACCTGGCGTTGTTTTACGAGTGTCTAAAACTTTTGTTTTTGTTCCTTCTAATAAATTAGCAAAAAACTTCGTTTTAGTTGCAATGGCACTCATACGTTGCATTGCATTTAACACCAAACGTTCTGCCATTAAAATAGATTGTGATTTTCCTGACACATAAAAAACAACATCCCCGTATTTTACTTCATCTCCGTCGTTAATTAATGTTTCTATTTGCAAATCAGCATCAACATAATTAAAAACCATTTTGGCAAATTCTACTCCAGCTATAATTCCGTCATCTTTAACCAATAATTTTGCTTTACCAGTAGCGTCCGAAGGAATACAAGAAAGTGATGTATGATCTCCATCGCCAATATCTTCGCGAATAGCATTAACAATAATTAAATCTAGTTCTTTATTAAATTGTTCTTTTGATATCATGTTTTCAATAATTCTGACGTAAAAATACTAATTCGTAGTGCATAATTCATAATTTTACAGCATGAAAATAAAACTAATAGCCATTGGTAAAACTGATGATAAAAATTTGATTCAGTTGATTGATAATTATCAAAACAGATTAAAACATTATGTTAAGTTTGAATTAGAGGTTATACCTGACATTAAAAATGTTAAGAATCTTAGTGAATCTCAACAAAAAGAAAAAGAAGGTGAATTAATTTTGGCTAAACTTCAAAACACCGATCAACTTGTTTTATTAGATGATAAAGGAAAACATTTTACATCTATTGAATTCTCTCAATATTTACAAAAAAAGATGAATTCAGGTATTAAACAATTAGTTTTAGTAATTGGTGGGCCTTACGGATTTTCGGATGCGGTATACAAAAAAGCAAATGGGAAGTTATCTTTATCTAAAATGACCTTCTCGCATCAAATGATACGTTTATTTATTGTGGAACAAGTTTATCGTGGCTTTACTATTCTTAAGAATGAACCCTATCATCATGAGTAATTAAGCTACTTTTTCGGGACCATAAAGTTCTTAAAAAAACAACTATTTTTTTATTTAAATTTTTGTAATTTTGTCGCCCCAAAAAAGTGTATTAAATATTACAATAAATAAATCAAAATGAAAACATTAAAATTTTTATTAACCGCTGTTTTTTTCATCTTTTTCGCTAGTTTACAACAAGTAAATGCTCAAAACGAAATTAAATTATTAAAATCACAAGTAGAAGACAAAAAAGATCAAATTGACGCTAACGAAGAAGTTTTAGTTAGTGGTGTTAGAGCTTTAAAACGTGTAACTGCTAATTTAGAAGACTTCAAGAAAGGTAAAAACACTACTAAAGAAGAGATTAAAAGAAAAGAAAAGATTGTTTCAAGCATGCAAAGTAGGTTAACTAGGTTAAATGCTCAAATCGACATGCAAAAAGATGATTTAGCTGCTATTGAAAGAAAACTAGAAAGAAAAACTAGAAAGAGCTCTCCGAAAGTAGCTAAGGTAGTTACTGAAAAAACCGTTGTAAATAACAGTGTAAACAACACAGTAAGCGAATTAGCTTTACGTAAAAAACAATTAGAAGACGCTCGTTTAAAGTTAGAAAATGATCGTAAAGCAAAAGAAATTGCTTATTTAAAACAACAAGAATCGTTACGTTTAGAGGCTGAAAAATTAAAACAATTAGACAACCAAATTAAGGCTGAAGAAAAATCTATCGTTAAAGAAAAAGGAACTTTAATTAGTGATTACGAAGATGATATTAGTATTAATGAAGAAATTTTAACAAGCGGAAAAGAAGGTTTAGCTAGAATGAATGCTAAATTAGAAAAAGCTAAAAAAGACCCATCTACTTCTAAAGAGAGTATTGCTCGTAAAGAAGCTATTATAGTTAAAATTAAAGATCGTTTAATTAAAATACAAGAAGAAATTAATGCTAAGAAATTAGAGCTAAATAAATTAAAAGGTTAAGAACTCTTAATTATTCCTTTAAAAAAGCCGAAATTTAGAAACATCTAAATTTCGGCTTTTTTATTATACTTAATTTATTATTTTTTTACCAATCTATAAATAACAATTATCTCTAAAATGGTTGTTGGTATTAGTAAAAAAGCGCCCACACCCGCTAAAAATAATGTAACCAAACAAACACCTAGTATTATCTCTAAAACTCCATTAACCTGAATTAAAGTACCTAATTTAGTTTTTAACTTCAATAGACTAGCTCCAAATATTATTTGAATTATTCCAAAAACTAACAACTCAACAACAGTTATTGTAACTATTAATCCATCAGAAAAATATATTAAAAAAATATCATACAACTCTGCTAAAACGTATGCTAACATAAAAATGTAAACAATAATTTCTAATAACTTATATGAATATAATTTTGCTATTTTTAAAAACCCCCTAAAAAATATTACAAATGTTATTGATGAAATTATTTTAATACTTGTATATGTTACTACACCAGTATAAATTTCGCCTTCAATATAACTATACAGGTCTATAGTTGTTTCAATAAAACCAAACACAAGATATATAATTCCAAAAATCCAAGCTGTGTTTAACACCTTTCTGTCATACTCGTTAATTTCTATATCATTTGTAAAACTACTTATATCAAAATCTGCTTCTAACGCCTCTAAAATTGTTTTAATAGTAAAACTTCTCGGAGAGGTTTCTCCGGCTTCTATTCTTTGAATCGTACGCACATTGATATTACATTTTTCTACTAGCTCTTCTTGAGTTAAACCTTTTTGTTTTCTTAATTCAGAAATTTTCTTTCCTAATGCTGGCTGTTTCATAATAAGTAAATTTTTATTTTCCATACAATCTTACTTTAGCTTTTCTTTTTTATGAAACATTTTAATTGATTTTAACCCGACATTTACACGACGTTCCTTTATTAACAACACCTACAGAGATTTGTTATTTTGATAAAAATAAAAATATTAATTACAAAGATGATAAAAAACAATACATTTGTTTACATTAAAAATTGATTAATGAAACTTGTTTTTGCCACAAATAATCTAAACAAACTAGCGGAAGTTAAAAAAATGCTTCCTAAAAATATTGAGCTATTATCTTTAAACGATATTCAATGTTTTGATGACATTGAAGAAACTGCAACCACTTTAGATGGTAATGCAAAAATAAAAGCAGATCATATTACCAGTAAATTTAACTTTAATTGTTTTGCTGATGATACTGGCCTAGAAGTTGAAAGCTTAAACGGAGCCCCAGGTGTATATTCTGCTCGTTATGCAGGTGAACCAAGTAATTCAGAGAACAACATGCAAAAAATGCTAACTGAGTTAAACGGAAAAGAAAATAGAACAGCACAATTTAGAACCTCAATATGTTTAAATTTAAACGGCAAACAGTTTTTATTTAATGGCGTTTGTAAAGGAAACATCTTAACTAAAAAACATGGGGAAAAAGGATTTGGATATGATCCTATTTTTCAACCTGAAGGATTTAAGCAATCATTTGCAGAGATGAGTTCTGAAGAAAAAAACACTATTAGTCACCGTGGATTAGCCATTAAAAAATTAGTTGAATTTTTAAAATCAATCAACTAATTGACGTCTTCTAAAAAACACACAAAATATTTTATTTTCTTATCAGTTATGCTGGTTTTTTTCTTGTTCTTAAATATTAGTTTAGGATCCGTATCAATTCCTATTGATGATATTTTTAACGCATTAATTGGTGGTGTTGCCTCTAAAGACAGTTGGCAAACCATTATTTTAAATTTCCGACTACCTAAAGCTGTTACAGCGATTATGGTTGGTTCTGGTTTGTCAATCTGCGGATTACTAATGCAAACCTTATTCCGAAACCCATTGGCTGGCCCTTTTGTTTTAGGTATTTCTTCGGGTGCAAGTTTAGGCGTAGCTTTACTTATTTTGGGCTCTGGCTTATTTGGCGGTATTTTTGTTTCAATTGCTTTTTCTAATTGGGCGTTAGCAATCGCTGCTAGTTTAGGTTCTTTCTTTGTCTTATTTGCTGTAATTATCGCAGCTAACAAAGTTAGAAACACGATGTCTATATTAATTATAGGTTTAATGTTTGGCTCATTAACCTCTGCAGTAATAAGTGTTTTATCTTACTTTAGTGAAGCCGAACAAATTCAACAATACATGTTTTGGAGTTTTGGTAGCTTAGGTAATTTAACTTGGACAGAACTTACTGTTTTCGGAATTATTTATAGCATTGGTATTTTAGGCACATTTAGTATTATAAAACCTTTAAATAGTTTTTTGCTAGGTGAAAATTACGCAAAAAGCTTAGGTATCAATATTAAAAAAAGTAGAAATATTATTTTATTAATCACCAGTTTATTAACCGGTGTTATTACTGCTTTTTCGGGTCCAATTGCTTTTATAGGCTTAGCAGTTCCTCATATTTCTAAAATGATTTTTTCTACTTCTAACCATAAAACACTTTTACCCGCAACAGCTCTTTTAGGAGCAATAGTGTTACTAATTTGCGATGCTATTGCTCAGCTACCTACAAGCGAGTTTACTTTACCTATAAACGCAATCACCTCTTTATTTGGTGCTCCTGTAGTTATTTGGCTGTTGGTACGAAAAAAGAAAATATATGTATAAATTTGGCTGATTCTAAAAAACATATCGTTCTTAATATTGAAAACCTTGCAATAGGTTATCAAACAAAAAAGCAACAAACTGTAATTGCTTCTGACATTAATTTTTCTGTAGAAAAAGGAACGTTTGTAGCTTTATTGGGTAAAAACGGAATTGGAAAATCTACCTTACTGCGCACACTTTCTAAAGTTCAAAAACCATTAAGTGGAAGTATAAAAATTAATCAAAAAAACATTTCTGATTATTCACATCACGAACTAGCTACTTCTTTAAGCTTGGTTTTAACAGAGCGCTTACCTCAAAGCCAATTAACGGTTTTCGAATTAATCGCCTTAGGACGTCAGCCATACACAAATTGGATAGATAAATTATCAGCCAAAGATCTCAAAAAAATTCTTTGGGCAATTGAACAAACAGCTATTGAGCATTTAAAAGATAAACGTTTTTATGAACTAAGTGATGGGCAACTACAACGTGTTCTTATCGCTCGTGCATTGGCTCAAGATACTGACATCATTATTTTAGATGAACCAACTGCTCATCTAGATATTCATCATACCATTAAAATATTCTCACTCTTAAAACAGTTAGTCGAAAAAACAGGAAAAACTATTGTTATTTCTACTCACGAAGTAAACCTTGCTATTCAGTTAGCTGATGAGTTTATTTTACTTTCTGAAAATAAAATTTATAGCGGAACATCTAAAGAATTAATCAATCAAAATGCTTTTGAGCAATTATTTCCTAAAGAATTGATAAGTTTTAACAAAACATTAGAACAATTCGTCATAAAGAAAAATTAAATTTGAATTTCTGTAACATTTCGTTACTTTTAGATACTAATCAAACCAAAATCTTAATTAAATATTAATGAAAAAACTACTTTATTTAGCAAGTGCTTTTGCATTTGTAGCTTGTGGAGCAAGTAAAGATACCGCTAGCACCGAAACTAATGACACTACTATAGATTATGCAGCGAAATATGCAAAAACTATTACAGCTAAAGATTTAGGAAAACATTTATTTATATATGCTTCTGATGAATTTGAAGGGCGTAATACTGGTGAGCCTGGTCAGAAAAAAGCTGTTAACTATTTAAGAGACTTTTATAAAAGCGAAGGAATTGTATCTCCTTTAGAAAATGATAACTATTTTCAAAAAGTTCCTTCTGCTTACTTAAGTAATAATCGTAGAGGAATGAAATTAAATGATTCTGAAAATGTTGTTGCTTTTATTAAAGGAACAGAAAAACCAGAAGAGATTTTAGTAATTTCTGCACATTTAGATCATGAAGGTGTTAAAAACGGAAAAATTTATAATGGTGCAGATGATGACGGTTCAGGTACAGTTGCCATTTTAGAAATTGCTGAAGCTTTTAAACAAGCTTATAACGAAGGTAAAAAACCAAAACGTTCTATTTTATTTTTACATGTTACAGGTGAAGAAAAAGGTTTATTAGGTTCTAAGTATTATACTGAAAATCCTATTTTCCCTTTAGCGAATACCGTTACTAATTTAAATATTGATATGATTGGTAGAGTTGATGACCGTCATAAAGGAAATCCTAATTATGTATATTTAATTGGTGCTGATAAGTTAAGTACTGAGTTACATGACATTTCTGAAGCAATGAATAATAAATACACAAATGTAGCTTTAGACTATAAATATAACGACGAAAAAGATCCGAATCGTTACTACTATCGTTCAGACCATTATAATTTTGCTAAGAATAACATTCCTGTTATTTTCTATTTTAACGGTACACATGATGATTACCACCAGCCAACAGATACTCCTGATAAGATTAACTACGAGATGTTAGAAAACAGAACTCGTTTGGTTTTTCATACAGCATGGGAACTTGCAAATCGCGAGAATCGTGTAGTTGTTGACAAAGGAGAAACTACAAAGTAAAAAACATATTTTAGTATAAAAAACTCACCAAATTGGTGAGTTTTTTTGTATCTTTTAATTACAGTTAAAAGATACAAAAACCAATATATTTTACTTAAAAAACAATAAATGGAAAATTTAACGAATAAAAAAGCCATCATAACTGGAGGTAGTAGAGGTTTAGGAAAAGCCACCGCTATTGCTTTTGCTAAAAAAGGGATAAATGTTGCCATTACTGGTAGAAACGAGAAACGACTGCTTAGCACAGTTACCGAAATAAAAACATATGGTGTTGAGGCAAGTTATGCCGTCTTTGATGTTAGCAATTACAACGAAGTTCAAAAAGGGATAAAAGAGATTATAAATACATTTGGCACTGTTGATATTTTAGTAAACAATGCGGGTATTGCTGCTTTTGGTTCGCTGAACGAAATGCCTGTTGAAGATTGGACACAAATTATACAAACCAATTTAATGGGAATGTATTATGTTACCAAAGAAGTTTTACCTTATTTAATTGAAAAAAACGAAGGTGACATTATTAATATTGCTTCTACTGCCGGATTAAGTGGTAATGCGAGTACTTCAGCTTATTCTGCTTCTAAATTTGCCGTAATCGGAATGTCGGAATCATTAATGAAAGAGGTTCGTAAAAATAACATTAGAGTTTGCACACTTACACCTAGTACTATTGCGTCAGATATGTCTTTAGAATTAGGTATTACAAACGGAGATCCTGAAAAAATATTACAACCTGAAGATTTTGCTGAATTGATTGTCGCTGGCTTAACTTTACCTAGAAGAGCCATGCTTAAAGGAGCTTCTTTATGGTCAACCAATCCATAATTTACACAATGCGTTTCCTTTATAAAAAAAGAAACGCATTTTTTTAATTCAGTCCGTTTTTTAGGTTGATAAAAATAACCTCATCAAATTCCTCTTCTAAAAAGGTTATTGCTTTTTTACTTCGTATTCCTGATTTACAATACACAACTAAAGGTTTTTCAATATTTAACTCTTTAAATCGATTTTGTAATTGTCCTAAAGGAATATGCTGTCCTTTTATATGATGTTGTTCGCGCTCCCAATTTTCACGCACATCTAATAAATTATATTTCGGTAAATTCTTTTGAAGTTCCTCAAAAGTAATTTCATTCTTAACTGATTTTATTCCGCAGAAAAAATCATAATCTTTTTCTAATGCTGTAACCGCTATATTGGTTGATTTCTCAAATTTCAAAATCATTTGACGCATAGTCAACGTATCATACATCAATAATTTATTGGCTAAAACCTCTCCTATTTCGCAAATTATCTTAATAGTTTCATTCGCTTGCAAACTACCAATAATCCCTGGTAACACACCTAAGACTCCAATTTCAGAACAATTTGGAGATTCATCTGGTTTTGGTGGTGTCGGATATAAACATCTATACGTAGCACTTCCTTGATAATTAAATACACTAACCTGCCCTTCAAACTTAAAAATAGCGCCGTACACCAATGGTTTTTTGGTAATTACAGCGGCATCGTTTGTTAAATAACGGGTAGAAAAATTATCACTTCCATCTACAATAACATCATATTTTTCAAACAAAGAAATGGCATTTTTGTTGGTTAATTTTTCTTTATATACTTTAAAGTTTACAAACGGATTTAACCTCGATAATCGCTTTGCAGCTGTTTCAGCCTTCGACAAGCCAATATCATCAATGGTATATAAAATTTGACGCTGCAAATTACTTTGATCAATAATATCGTCATCTATAATTCCGATTGTTCCAACACCTGCTGCTGTTAAATACTGTAATACAGGGCAACCCAATCCGCCAGCACCAATCACCAAAACTTTTGCTTGCTTTAATTTTAATTGACCTGTTTCTCCTATTTTATCTAAAATAAGATGACGATTATATTGTTTTTGTTCTTCGTTGGTTAAATTCATTATTTTTCTATTGACTCAAAATGTGCCCAATCTTTCCAAACGACTTCTAAACCTTTATCTTTTAACATTTTTACCACTTCCGCTGTGCTTCGTTCATCAGAAATTTCAAACTGTTCTAACGATTGTGGCTCTACGGTATAACCTCCGGGATTCGTTTTAGATTCTGCGCTGATTGATGTAGCTCCTAAATTAACAATATTATTTCTAAAAATTTCACTTTCTCTGGTAGACATCGATAGTTCTACATCTTCATCAAGTAAACGAAAAGCACAAATTAACTGTACCAAGTCTGTATCAGTCATCTCTACTTTTGGCTCTAATCCGCCAGAATGTGGTCGTAACCTCGGAAAAGAAATCGAGTACTTCGTTTTCCAATACGTTTTTTGTAAATATTTTAAATGCAAGGCTGTAAAAAAACTATCGGCACGCCAATCTTCTAATCCGAATAAAGCACCTAAACCTATTTTATGAATCCCTGCTTTTCCTAATCTGTCTGGTGTATCTAAACGATAATTAAAATTAGATTTTTTTCCCTTCGGATGATGTTTCTTATACTCATCTCTATGATACGTTTCTTGATAAACTAATACAGCATACAATCCTGCTTCAATTAACGATTCGTATTCATCCTGATCTAAAGGTTGTACTTCAATCGTAATATTTGAAAACTGAGAACGAATTAATTCAATTGCATTTTTAATATAATTAACACCAACTGTTTTATTCGCTTCTCCGGTAACTAATAATATATGATCGTAGCCTTTTTCTTTTAAGAAAGCCACTTCTTTTAAAATCTCTGAATCTGTTAACGTTCGTCTGGGTATTTTGTTGGTCATGCTAAAGCCGCAATACGTACAAATATTCTGACATTCGTTACTCAAATACATGGGGGCATACATTTGTATAGTATTGCCAAATCGTTTTTTAGTAAGCATACTACTTTTCTGAGCTAATTGCTCGATATACGGTCGCGCAGCAGGAGATATTAACGCTTTAAAATCTTCTAAATCGATTTTATCTTTCATTAAAGCACTTTCAACCTCAACCGCTGTTTTATTGAAAATACCTTGTAAAGTATCTTCCCAGTTATAAGTGTCGAAAAGTTCTTTAAAATTACTCATAATTTAATTTTTTAATGCTGTTATCGTCATTGCGAATGAAATAAAATGGAATGAAGCAATCTGCATACTATTGTAAACGATTACTTCGTCGTGCCTCCTCGTAATTACATTAATTTAAAAACGATGTTAATGGGCTACTTGCTGCGGCTTGTTTTTGAACAGGTGCTAGTTTTGCTTCATACGCCATTCTCCCCGCTTCAACTGCCATTTTAAATGCTCTTGCCATTGCTACTGGTTTTTTAGAAACGGCTATTGCAGTATTTACTAAAACCGCATCCGCACCTAATTCCATTGCATAGGCAGCATGCGATGGTGCACCAATACCAGCATCTACAATTACAGGAACATTAGATTGTTCGATAATAATTTCTAAAAAATCTTGAGTTCGTAATCCTTTATTACTTCCTATTGGTGCGCCTAATGGCATTACACATTGTGTTCCTACATCTTCTAAACGCTTGCATAAAACAGGATCAGCATGAATATAAGGCATTACCACAAAACCTAGTTTAACTAATTCTTCTGCTGCTTTTAAAGTTTCAATAGCATCTGGTAATAAATATCGTGGATCTGGGTGAATTTCAAGTTTTACCCAATTCGTACCTAATGCTTCTCTAGATAATTCTGCCGCAAATACCGCTTCTTTTGCTGTTCTTACTCCAGATGTATTCGGTAATAAATTAATATGTGCATGGTTTAAATGTGTTAAAATATCATCATTTTTATCTTTAACATCTACTCTTTTTAAAGCAACGGTAATTAATTCGCTTTCGGATGCTAATAAAGAAGCACTCATTAATTCTGAAGAACTAAACTTTCCTGTTCCTGTGAATAATCTTGAGTTAAATTCTTTATCTGCTATTTTTAATATGTTATTCATTCTTTCTCTTTAAACTACTTATCGTTCATTTTATACACTTGCTCTTGTGTACTTGGTGCACTTAAAATTTTATGAAAAACAGGAATACTTGTAAAATCATTGGTAATTGCTCCAGACGTTGCAACGCCATAAATACCTGAATGTACAATTGCTGCAACATCATCTAAAGTAATACCACCAATAGCAATTATTGGCGTTTCAGTATGTAGTGCTGTTAGTATTTTTTTGTAACCTTCTATTCCTAAAACCGGACTTAAATGCTTCTTAGTTTCTGTAAAACGAAAAGGACCTAAACCTATATAATCTACTTTTTTTTCAATTAATTTTTTACAATCTTCTAACGTATTTGCTGTTCCGCCAATACTATAAAATTTACCCAAATACTCACGAACTTTTAAAGGGCAAGCATCTGAAGTACCTAAATGAACACCATCTGCATTTACTTCCTTGGCTACTTTATAATGGTCGTTTATAATTAATCTTGTTTGAAAATGACTTGTAATTTCTCTCGCTTTTTTGGCTGTTTCTAACAACGTTTTAGGATCTACCTTTTTTAATCGCAGTTGTACCCACTCTACTCCCGAAGCACATGCTTTTTGAATATTATCTAAATGATCTTGAGGTGTTTCTCCTTGTGTTATGTACTGTAATTTACTTATCATTTTATTTATATTTATGCGTTCCTAACAAGGAATCGTTCGAGTTTAAAAATTGTTCTGTATATTTTTTTGTGTTTTTACTGGCATCTTCTAAAGAAAATTCTAACACTAAGTTAGCCGCTAATGCGGATGATAAAACACAACCACTTCCGTGTTTTTCGAAAACAGTATTTGCAATAGGCGGAATATTTAGTTTTACAATTTTACTATAATACACTTCATCCCATCCTTTTTTATCTTTTCTGTGTCCGCCTTTTAAATAGATATTTGTTTTTTCGGATATAAAATCAATTGTTTCTTCGATATTTTTATTCGGAAAAAGTGCATGTATCTCTTCGTAATTGGGTGTTACAAAATCACAGAAATTTAATGTTTTTTCTAAAATTTCTAAATTTTGATTTGTATGAAAATTAAATCCTGCACTCGCTTTTAAAACTGGATCTAAAACTATTTTTATCTTCGGATTTAATTGTTTTAAAGTTTGAATTACTTCTAATAAAACTTCCCAAGATTCTATAATTCCTATTTTTACTACGGATATTGAAAATCGTTCAAAAAGCGTTGTTATTTGCGAAAGAATAACTTCTTTTTCAATCCAAACACAACTTTTAAAATCAATGTCATTTTGAATAGTTACGGCTGTACATACTGATAATCCGTATAAACCATGTGCTTCAAATGTTTTAATATCTGAAGTGATGCCTGCGCCACTTGATGGATCTAAACCTGCAATGGTTAGTATGTAGTTTTTTTTACTCAATATGCTATTTATTTTGATTTGTTTCTGATAACAATAGTTAATATAAAAATGTTCTCGATACTTTTTTATTTCGTTATCACTTCATAAAAACACTCGAACTGACATATAGTTCTCGACTGCGCTCGAACTGACAAACGAATAAAATCACTTCTTTGTATGTTCTTCATCACAACCTTTTATTCGTCATTGCAAATGAAATGAAGTAATCTATTATTACTCTAAAAAGATTACATCATCGTTTTCAACTCTCTAACTTATAGTTCTCGACTGCACTCGAACTAACAAATCAATAAAATTACTTTATTATGTCTTCTTCATGACAACCTTTTATTCGTCATTGCGAATGAAATGAAGCAATCTATTATTACTCTAAAAGGTTACATCGTCGTTCTAAACTCTCGTTCTGAAATTTAGTTCTCGACTGAGCTCGAACTGACAAATCAATAAAATGACTTATTCTGTGTTCTTCATAAGAACTTTTTATTCGTCATTGCGAATGAAATGAAGCAATCTATTATTACTCTAATAGATTACATCGTCGTTTCCTTCTGGTAATGACGCTTTATCTCTCTAAAACTTTCAACAGGATTTTCTGCATTCCACACGCCTCCTAAAACACCAATTCCTTTAAAACCTAACTCGATAGTTTGTGCAATGGTTTCTTTATTAATTCCGCCCATTCCTACGATTGATTTATCGATATTATTTACATTAAAACCTCTTCCTTCATATCCTTTTTTAGAAATGGATGAAAAAACTGGACTCAATAAATGATAATCGAATTCAATATCACAAACTTCTATATCTTTAGGTTCGTGAAAAGAACTACTCATTGTTTTTCCTAACATATTTAATCCTATAAAATACCTGTTTCCGTTTTCTAAAGCATCTCGTCTTTTTTGTTCTTGAAAATGGATTCCTTTTAAATTAAATTCATTCGTTAATTCATGAAAATAATGTACGATTATCTTATTATGATATTTTTTATCAATTTTATTTAAATACGAAACATACGCTTCTAAATCTTTAAACGGTTTTCTTAAATGATAGTATTCTAAACCTGCTTCAAATAATTGATGTAGTATTTCAATTTCGTTTGCTACATCTTTTTCTGGAGCTATAAGTACAATCATATTCGTTTAATTTAGTCGCTATTAATTTGGTGTAAAAATAACCTAATTTAATCTTGAAATAGCAGATTTACCTTATCGTTTACTCCTTGTTATTACGGTTACTATTTTTCGGGTTAGGGATTGCAGTGGTATCCTTTTGCTTTTTGTTCGAGTGAATTAATGTAGTAAAACGAAATAAATTTATATCGAGAACTTACAAAAGATATAACGGAAAGCCCGACTACGCCTTTTTTCAAGGCGTAGGAACCTCCTCCTTCTTCTTCATTTCATTCCTCTTCTTCTTACTTTTATTTTATAAATACACTTCTGAACCTTTTTCTTTAAACTCTTTCGATTTTTCTTCCATTCCTTTTGCAATCACTTCATTATCTACAATATCATTTACGGCTGCAAAATCGCGAACTTCTTGTGAAATTTTCATAGAACAGAATTTTGGACCACACATAGAACAAAAATGTGCAATTTTTGCTCCTGCTGCAGGTAAAGTTTCATCGTGATACTCGCGAGCACGCTCTGGATCTAAACCTAAATTAAACTGATCTTCCCAACGGAACTCAAAACGTGCCATACTCAACGCATTGTCTCTGTGCTGAGAACCTGGATGACCTTTTGCTAAATCGGCAGCATGTGCAGCTAATTTATAGGTCACAACTCCTACTCTAACATCTTCTTTATTTGGCAACCCTAAATGTTCTTTTGGTGTTACGTAACACAACATTGCACAACCATACCAACCAATCATTGCCGCTCCGATACCTGAAGTAATATGATCGTAACCTGGTGCAATATCGGTAGTTAAAGGGCCTAAAGTATAAAAAGGAGCTTCGTCACAAAGTTCTATTTGCTTCTCCATATTTTCTTTTATCATGTGCATTGGCACGTGCCCTGGTCCTTCAATAAAACATTGAACTTCGTGCTTACGAGCAATCTGCGTTAACTCTCCCAACGTTTCTAGTTCAGCAAATTGTGCTTCGTCATTTGCATCAGCAACCGAACCTGGTCGTAACCCGTCTCCTAAAGAAAAAGCAACATCGTATTGTTTTAAAATCTCGCAAATATCTTCGAAATGCGTATATAAAAAGCTTTCTTTATGATGCGCTAAACACCATTTTGCCATAATTGATCCTCCACGAGAAACGATACCTGTAACACGTTTTGCCGTCATTGGCACGTAACGCAATAAAACTCCAGCGTGAATGGTAAAATAATCTACACCTTGTTCTGCTTGTTCAATTAAAGTATCACGGAAAATCTCCCATGTTAAATCTTCTGCAACTCCGTTTACTTTTTCTAATGCTTGATAAATTGGCACAGTACCCACTGGAACTGGCGAGTTACGAACAATCCACTCACGTGTTTCATGAATATTTTCTCCGGTAGATAAATCCATAATATTATCTGCTCCCCAACGGCAAGCCCAAACTGCTTTTTCTACTTCTTCTTCAATAGAGGATGTAACAGCAGAGTTACCAATGTTTGCGTTTATTTTTACTAAGAAGTTTCTACCTAAAATCATAGGTTCTGCTTCTGGGTGATTTATGTTTGATGGAATAATAGCTCTACCTCTAGCTACTTCAGATCGTACAAATTCCGGTGTAATTTTATCTGGAATTGAAGCGCCAAAATGTTCGCCTTTATGTTGCTTTCTGATCTCTGTCATTTCATCTATTCGTTGATTTTCACGAATAGCGATGTACTCCATTTCTGGGGTAATCATTCCTTTTTTAGCATAATGCAATTGTGTTACATTTTGCCCTTTTTTAGCACGTAATGGTTTTTTTACTAACTTAAAACGCATATGATCTAAACTAGCGTCGTTTAAACGCTCATTACAATAATCCGAAGAAAAAGATGTTAATTGCTCAACATCTCCTCGATCTTTAATCCATTGTTCACGAATTCTTTCAATACCATTATGTACATCTATTTCTTTATTAGGATCGGTATAAGGCCCTGAAGTATCGTAAACAGTTACAGATTCGTTTGGTGTTTTCTTTTTCGTCATAGAATCAACCGTATCGCTTAAGGTAATTTCACGCATGGCAACTTTAATTTGCGGGTGAATTTTACCGTTTACATAAATTTTTTGCGAATTCGGAAACGGATTTCTTGTAATTCCGTTTTGCTTTGGTGCAGTGTCTTTATTCTTCATAAGATAATTAATACGTTAGGTTTTAAAACAAAATCATCCTCCTTGGGTAGATTTTATTATTAAAATATCATCATTATTTTGAAGCAACTTTAAAGACCAATCAGCTCTTTTTATCACAGTACTATTTATAGCAATAGCAATACCATTCGTTTGAATTTTTAAATATTCAACGAGTTCTTGTAATGTTAAGGTTTCTAAAAACTGGTGGTTTTCTTGGTTTACTTTTATAGTAATCATATTTATAAAATATTACTGTAAACCAAATGGTAGTATTTCGATATGGTATCGAACATAACTTTTTCCTACGCTGGTATTAACCAAATCAGGTTCTAAGGATGTTTCTCAAACTAATTTAATAGCTACTCCTAAAGTTTACAAAACAAATGTATTATTATTTTTTAGAAAACGTATATTTTAAAATTATTTTTTTGCACTCTTTCTTTAATTTCCTTTCGCTTATACCTAAAAAACAAACGATTAAGGACTTTTTTAAAATACTACTATTTTTTTCTTATAACTTTGACTTATCAGATTAAAAGACATATATGTGGAGCAGAAACCACTAAAAAAACGATTTTTTCTATAGAATAAATTATAGAAGGCGGTATCCGAAAAGCCTTATGAGTAGGTAAAATAACCAAATTAATTATGAATACTGAAACTTTAACAAAAAAAGAAACATTTGTAGGAGGATGGACTGCCTACCATGCATTAACGACTGAAGACCGTAAAGTATTTGATGAAGCTTTAAAGGGGTTTGTAGGTGTAAGCTACACTCCTAATCAAGTATCAACACAAGTTGTAGCTGGGGTAAATTACCGTTTTAAATGTTCAGCTTCAATACCTCCTTCTGAGGTTATTTGGGAAGCTATTGTTGAAATTTATCAACCTTTAGATGGCAAAGCTCACATTACTGGTATTACTAGGTTATAAAACCAACAAATCCTGTCTTTTACAATTAAAAGACAGGATTTTCTTTATAAAATTTATTTTTATAACTTCTGTATTTCTTTCGTTACTTCTTCAAGTACTTTAAATGCCGTTTCTGCCATTTTATTTCCTTTTAAATCTAACAACGGGTTTACTTCTACAAATTCTACACAAGCTACTTTTTTACTTGCTAATAATCCATTTATAATTTCAACGATTTCTTTATCATCAAATCCTTTTGGAACTGGTGTACCTGTACCATAAGAAATCATATCACAGTCCATCGAATCAACATCAAAAGACACATAAATAATGTCACAATCAGTTAATTTTTCCAACGCTTCGTTTACACAAATTTCTAATCCGCGATAGCGAACTTCGGCCACCATGTAGTTTTTAATACCATATTTTGCCATTTGTTTTTCTTCTGGCTCTTCAGTATCTCTAACTCCGAAAAACACAATATCCTCAGGTAAAACTTTTTGACCTGGCATTCCGATATTTTTCATTCTATCCCACAAGTCGGCAGTTTCTCTACTTACATCGTTAATCTGACAATCTAAGTTATCATCTGAAATTGCTGCTCCTAATGGCATTCCGTGAATATTTCCTGATGGAGAAGTGTAAGGTGTATGTAAATCTCCGTGAGCATCAATCCAAACTACGCCAACTTTTTTATTAGGGTTCGCTGCTTTAACTCCGCTTATAGTTCCTAAAGCAGACGAATGATCTCCTGAAAGAACTATCGGAAATTTACCTTCTTGTAAATTTACTTTTACGTGGTTACTTAATCTTTTACATTGATTAAAAACACTATTTATTTGCTTACCAAATGAATTGTTTTTTTTGTTGTAAACCGATTCGTTTTCTGTTATTACATCTTCAGAGTCGAAACGGTTAAAAAAATCGTTATTCTGATTAATTGCTGCAATTTCAATAGCATCAATTCCCATATCAGATCCACGTGTTCCTGCACCAATGTCTGATCTGTTTTTGATAATTTTAATTTCTTTCATCATCAATTATATTTAATAAAAAAATGCCATCTAAATATTAAATGGCATTTTTTGTTGATTTATCTTTTATTTACGTCTACAAAACTCCTAAGGTTCTCACCTACATAAACTTGACGAGGACGACCAATTGGTTCTTTATTTTCTCTCATTTCTTTCCATTGAGCAATCCAACCTGGTAAACGACCTAATGCAAACATTACTGTAAACATCTCTACAGGAATTCCCATTGCACGATAAATAATACCAGAATAGAAATCTACATTTGGGTATAATTTTCTATCTACAAAATAAGGATCATTTAAAGCTTCTTGCTCTAACCCTTTAGCTATTTCTAAAATAGGATCATTAATTCCTAAATCTGCTAATACTTCATCAGCTGCTACTTTAATAATCGTTGCTCTTGGATCAAAGTTTTTATAAACACGGTGTCCGAATCCCATTAAACGGAAAGGATCGTTTTTATCTTTTGCCTTTGCCATGTATTTTTTAGTATCACCACCATCTTCTTTAATAGCTTCAAGCATTTCTAATACTGCTTGATTTGCACCACCATGTAATGGTCCCCATAGTGCAGAAATTCCTGCAGAAAGAGATGCAAATAAACCTGCATGAGACGAACCTACAATTCTTACTGTTGATGTAGAACAATTTTGTTCGTGATCAGCATGTAAAATTAATAATTTATCTAGTGCGTTTTTTATAATTGGGTTTATGGTATATTCTTCATTAGGCTGCTCAAACATCATTTTCATAATATTCTCTACATATCCTAATTTTTTAGATCCATAGTTTAATGGTAATCCTTGTTTTTTACGCATTGCCCAAGCAACTAATACTGGGAACTTTGCTAAAATCTTAACGATTGCATTGTACATTTCTTCTTCCGAATCAACATTTACTGAAGATGGATTAAATGCTATTAATGCACTTGTTAATGATGATAAAACTCCCATTGGATGGGCATTCTTAGGAAAAGCTTCGATGATTTTTTTAATATCTTCATCTACAATTGCTTTTTCTCTAATATCGTTATGAAACTTTTCTAACTTATCTTTAGATGGTAATTCTCCAAAAATCAATAAATAAGCTACTTCTAAAAAATCTGCTTTTTCAGCTAATTCTTCAATAGCATATCCTCTATATCTTAAAACTCCTTCCTCTCCATTTAAAAATGTAATAGCACTTTGACAAGAACCTGTATTCTTATATCCTGGATCTATAGTAATAACACCTTCGGTTGCACCTCTTAACGTTTTAATGTCAATCGCTTTTTCTTTTTCTGTTCCTTCTATTATAGGGAACTCATACGTCTTATCACCAATTTGTAGTTTTGCTATATCTGCCATTTATATCTTGAATTTTATGATTGAACTGAGTTGCGAAGATACCATTTTTTGTAGTATTTTAAAAATAGGTTTTGATAGATTTTTAATATCAGAAAATAGAAATAGTTTATTATAAATCACTTAAAAAAACAAAACTTCATAAACATACTTTTATAAGGTTTTTATAGGATATAAATTTAATTAAAAATTGTTTTACACAAACTTAAATACGCTTTAAATTAACACCATAAAAAACTGATAACTAAAAGAATGTAATTCTGAAATAAATTCAGAATGACGCTCTGATAATTAAGTTATAATTCAAACTAAAAACCTATCTAAAAATTGGCTCATTTAGTTTTTAATCTGATTTTTATGAATGTTTTTGATGATTCTTTCCAATCCTTTTATAATTATATTCCCTGCACTTTTTGTTAAAGCCAAATTATCATAGTTTTCTGGAACAAAGACATTACCTACAACTGATTGAGAATACATTTCTTCAAGTAAATTTAAATCGTAAATAGTTACTGTTACCTCTCCTCTGTTTTCAGATGAAGACATTATATTTCCTTGTCCTAAAACACCAACTTCATCAGAAATAACAGTTGCATTAATCTTTATAAAAAAATCAGAACCGGTTCCGTTTTTAATATCTTTTAAATCAGCTTTACTTAGATCGTTATTTATATTGCTTGGCAATAATATACCTCTAGTTGTAAACGAATCAGAAAAACGATTTCCTAATAACTCAGTAAACTTTTCGGTCGCTATATTCGTTAAGCTTTCTTTTATACTTTTTGGAGCATCAATAGTATACAACAACCATTTACCTTTTTTGAAATCTAAACGTGAATTTACATTTCCTGAATGTGTGTACTTTGTAGAGTGACATGATGTAAAGGTTATAACTATTAGTAAGGCTAGTATCTTTTTCATAGGATTATTTTTGTGCTTTCTCTAAAATCAAAAACCTTGTTATCTAAATAACAAGGTTTTTATATTTATTTAAATCGTAAATTTTAAATTACTTTATTTTAAACGCTTTTTCTTGCGGATAATAAGCAACACCATCTAATTGCTCTTCAATACGCAATAATTGATTGTATTTTGCCATACGATCTGAACGAGAAGCCGAACCTGTTTTTATTTGGCCACAGTTTAAAGCTACTGCTAAATCGGCTATTGTATAATCTTCTGTTTCACCAGATCTATGGCTCATAACAGATGTATAACCTGCATTGTGTGCCATATTAACCGCTGCAATAGTTTCAGTTAACGTTCCTATTTGGTTTACTTTAATTAAAATTGAATTTGCTATTCCGTTTTCAATTCCTCTTGATAAACGCTCTACATTGGTTACAAATAAATCATCACCTACTAATTGTACTTTATCACCGCAAATTTCAGTTAAATATCTCCAACCTTCCCAGTCATTTTCATCCATACCGTCTTCAATAGAAATAATTGGATATTTAGCTGCTAACTCCGCTAAATAATCAGCTTGTTCTTTACTAGAACGTACTTTTCCTTTTGCGCCTTCAAACTTTGTGTAATCGTATTTACCATCAACAAAAAATTCAGCAGCAGCACAATCTAAAGCAATCATTACTTCTTCTCCGAACTTATAACCTGCATTTTTAGTCGCTAATGCAATTGTTTCAATGGCATCTTCAGTACCATTTAAAGTTGGAGCAAAACCTCCTTCATCTCCAACAGCTGTTGATAAATTACGGTCGTGTAAAACTTTTTTAAGGTTATGGAAAATTTCAGACCCAATTTGCATTGCTTCAGTAAAATTTTTAGCTTTTACCGGCATTACCATAAATTCTTGGAATGCAATTGGTGCATCAGAATGCGAACCTCCGTTAATGATATTCATCATCGGAACTGGTAACGTATTTGCTGATACTCCACCAACATATCTATACAAAGGTAAACCTAGCTCGTTAGCTGCTGCTTTTGCTGCCGCTAAAGAAACACCTAAAATAGCGTTAGCTCCTAAAACAGATTTGTTTGATGTACCGTCTAAATCGATCATTATTTGATCAATCATATTTTGTTCAAAAACAGAAACACCTAATAATTCTTGTGCTATTAAAGTGTTTACGTTTTTAACCGCGTTTAAAACTCCTTTACCCATATAATCTTTACCGCCATCGCGTAATTCTACAGCTTCATGTTCGCCAGTAGAAGCTCCTGAAGGAACTGCTGCTCTTCCCATAACTCCGTTTTCTGTAGTTACATCTACCTCTACAGTTGGATTACCTCTTGAATCGAAAATTTGACGTGCATGAATGTTGATTATAATACTCATAGTTCTTTATTTTTAATACAGAAACCCGTGACTTTTCAATTCACGGGAATACTAATTTATATAGTTGCTAATTTACTAATTGTGGTTGATTTTGGTATATTAATCAATAATTAATTACGCTTCAACTTTTGCTTTTTTGATGTTTTCTATAAACTCATCAAATAAATATTCTGCATCGTGTGGCCCAGGACTTGCTTCTGGATGGTACTGAACAGAAAATACATTTTTAGATTTCATTCTAATTCCTGCTACCGTATGGTCGTTTAAGTGTACATGAGAAATCTCAACATCTGGATGTGCTTCTGTTTCTTTACGATTAATAGCAAAGCCATGGTTCTGAGAAGTAATTTCCCCTTTACCTGTAATTAAATTCTTAACAGGATGGTTTATTCCTCTATGACCATTGTGCATTTTGTATGTAGAAATTCCGTTTGCCAATGCAATAACTTGGTGTCCTAAACAAATACCAAATAATGGTAAATTTCTTTTAATGATTTCTTTTGCGGTGTTTTGTGCATCCACTAACGGCTCAGGATCTCCAGGTCCGTTAGAAATAAAATAGCCATCAGGATTAAAATCGCTCATCTGTTCGAAAGTAGCATTGTAAGGATATACTTTTATATAGGCTCCTCTTTTTACTAAGTTTCTTAAAATATTCTTTTTGATACCGATATCTAATGCAGATACTTTAATTGGTGCATTTTCATCCCCTATAAAATAAGGTTCTTTAGTTGATACTTTGGATGCTAATTCTAAGCCTTCCATATTTGGAGTCGCTGCTAATTGTTTTTTAAGAGCATCAATATTATCAACTTCCGTAGAAATAATAGCATTCATTGCTCCGTTATCTCTAATATAAGCAACCAAAGCACGCGTATCTACATCAGAAATAGCAACTAAATTATGTTCTTTAAACCAGTCAAATAAATTTCCATCAGAATCTACACGAGAGTGTGTAAAACTAAAATTACGACAAATTAAGCCTGCTATTTTTATACCCTCAGATTCTACTTCCTTATTATTTACTCCATAATTACCAATATGGGCGTTGGTTGTTACCATAAGTTGCCCATAATAAGAAGGATCTGTAAAAATTTCCTGATAACCAGTCATACCGGTATTAAAACAAATTTCTCCAGTTGATGTTCCTTCTATTCCAATAGACTTACCGTAGAAAATGGTCCCGTCTGCTAAAAGAACTAATGCTTTTTTACGTTGTTGATATTTCATTTAGTGTGTGTTGTGTAGTTTGTTTGCAAAAATATATAAAAAAAGGGATAAACATTAAATGTTTATCCCTTTGATATAAATTATAAAAATTTTCATTTTTATTCTTCTTCTTGTGAAGTTTGAGTTTCAACTGCTGCATCAGTAGTTTTTGCTCCACCACGACGGCTACGACGAGTGTTCTTCTTAGCTTTGTTTCCTTTCGGGTTGTATAATTCGTTGTAATCAACTAATTCTACCATTGCCATAGGAGCATTATCTCCCTGACGGTTTCCTAATTTGATAATACGAACATAACCTCCTGGTCTGTCAGCTATTTTCACAGAAATTTCCTTAAATAATTCCGTTACTGCATCTTTACTACGTAAATAGCTAAATACTGTACGACGATTATGAGTAGTATCTGTTTTAGACTTAGTAATTATAGGTTCGATAAACGTACGAAAAGCTTTCGCCTTAGCAACTGTAGTGTTTATACGTTTGTGCTCTATTAAAGAACAACCCATATTTGCTAACATCGCCTTTCTATGCGCTGTTTGTCTTCCTAAATGATTAAATTTCTTTCCGTGTCTCATGACATTTGGTTTTGGCTTTCATCTTGCTACAACCCATTTTGGGGAGCAAAATATGAAAGGTTAATCTCTATCTAATTTGTATTTGCTTAAGTCCATTCCGAAATTAAGGTTTTTGTTTGCCACTAACTCATCTAATTCAGTTAATGATTTCTTACCAAAGTTTCTAAATTTCATTAAATCGCTTTTGTTGAATGATACTAAATCTCCTAAAGTATCAACTTCCGCAGCTTTTAAACAGTTTAAAGCACGAACTGATAAATCCATATCAACTAATTTCGTCTTTAATAACTGACGCATGTGTAATGATTCCTCATCATATGTTTCAGTCTGAGCAATTTCATCTGCCTCTAAAGTGATACGCTCATCAGAGAATAACATAAAGTGGTGGATTAAAATTTTAGCTGCTTCAGTTAAGGCATCTTTTGGGTTGATAGAACCATCTGTATCGATATCAAAAACTAATTTTTCATAATCGGTCTTTTGTTCTACACGAAAATTTTCAACAGCATACTTTACATTCTTTATAGGAGTGTAAATAGAATCTGTAAAAATTGTTCCTAAAGGTGCACCTGCTCTTTTATTTTCTTCTGCTGGTACGAAACCTCTACCCTTTTCGATAGTGATTTCAGCATTAAAACTTACTGATTTATCCAAGTTACAAATTACTAAATCTGGATTTAATACTTGAAAACCTGAGGTAAATTTCTGTAAATCTCCTGCAGTCAATTGTTCTTGACCTGATACTGATATAGATACTGTTTCTCTATCAGTTTCTTCAATTTGTTTCTTAAAACGAACTTGTTTTAAGTTTAAGATGATTTCTGTTACATCTTCTACAACTCCTTGAATTGTTGAAAACTCATGATCTACACCGTCAACACGTAATGATGTTATTGCAAACCCTTCTAATGAAGATAATAATACTCTTCTTAAAGCGTTACCAATTGTTAATCCAAAACCTGGTTCAAGGGGTCTGAATTCAAATCTACCTGTAAAATCAGTAGATTCAACCATTATTACTTTATCTGGTTTCTGAAAATTTAAAATTGCCATTTTATCTTCTTTTTAATTGTTATTTAGTTGCGCGGTTTATTAGTTCGAAGATGTACACATAAACCCTTTGGCTAAATACCAATATGAATAATTTATTATTTAGAATATAATTCTACGATTAACTGTTCCTTAATGTTTTCAGGAATTTGTAATCTCTCTGGTGCTTTAATAAAAGTTCCAGATTTTAAATCAGAGTTCCAGCTTAACCATTCATAAACGTTACTGTTTGATGCCAAAGCATCTTCAATAGCGATTAATGATTTAGATTTTTCTCTTACTGCAACAACATCACCTGCTTGTACACTATAAGAAGGAATATTTACTATTTCTCCATTTACAGTAATATGACGGTGAGATACTAATTGACGTGCTCCACTTCGAGAGTTAGAAACACCTAATCTGTATACTACGTTGTCTAAACGAGATTCACATAATTGTAATAAAACCTCACCAGTAACACCTCCAGCAGCCTGAGCGCTTTTGAATAAGTTACGGAATTGACGTTCTAAAATACCATACATGTATTTCGCTTTTTGCTTCTCCATTAACTGAGTTGCATATTCAGATTTCTTACCTCTTCTTCTTGCATTTCCATGCTGCCCTGGAGGGTAATTTCTCTTTTCGAAGTTTTTATCATCTCCGAAAATTGCCTCGCCAAACTTACGAGCAATTTTAGTTTTTGGTCCTGTATATCTTGCCATTTCTTATTGTTTTAGCAGGGATTATGAATTAAGGCTTAATCCTTCGATAACCTGATTCCTACTTTAGTTAAAATATTTTATTTTTTGCGCGCACAAAAGTACACAAAATAAAAATATAAGCTGAAAACTAATTCAACTTATACTCTTCTTCTTTTTGGTGGACGACATCCGTTATGAGGAATAGGTGTAACATCAATAATTTCAGTTACTTCGATTCCAGCATTGTGGATAGATCTGATTGCAGATTCTCTACCGTTACCAGGTCCTTTAACATACACCTTTACTTTACGTAAACCTGCTTCTTTTGCCACGTTAGCACAATCTTCTGCTGCTAATTGAGCTGCATACGGAGTGTTCTTTTTAGAACCTCTGAAACCCATTTTACCTGCAGATGACCAAGAAATAACGTCACCTTTTTTGTTTGTTAAAGAAATAATAATGTTGTTGAATGATGCAGTAACGTGAGCTTCACCTACTGATTCTATTACAACTTTACGTTTTTTTGTTATTTTAGACTTTGCCATGATTATTATAGTTTTAGTAATTTAGTTTTCTAACCTTATAGTTTTACAACTACTATTAGATCTTTATTACATATCTAACTTATTTTTTCTTGTTAGCTACAGTTTTTCTCTTACCTTTTCTAGTACGAGAGTTATTCTTAGTTCTTTGACCTCTTAAAGGAAGACCTAATCTGTGACGAATACCTCTTTGACATCCAATGTCCATTAAACGTTTGATGCTTAACTGAACTTCTGAACGTAATTCACCTTCAATAGTAAATGTTCCTGCTTGCTCACGAATCGCTGCAATTTGATCATCAGTCCAATCTTGAACCTTGATACTTTCGTCTACCTTTGCAGTTGCTAAAATTTCTTTAGATCTGCTGTTTCCTATACCAAAGATGTAAGTTAAAGCGATAACACCTCTTTTATTCTTTGGAATATCAATACCTGCTATTCTTGCCATTACCCTTGTCTTTGTTTAAATCTAGGATTCTTTTTGTTAATTACATATAATCTGCCCTTTCTACGTACAATCTTGCACTCGGCGCTTCTTTTCTTTAATGATGCTCTTACTTTCATCAGTGTGTGTTTTTAGTATCTGTAAGTAATTCTTGCCTTTGATAAATCATACGGACTCATTTCTAATTTCACCTTGTCTCCAGGTAATAATTTGATATAATGCATACGCATTTTACCAGAAATGTGTGCCGTTACAACATGGCCGTTCTCTAATTCTACACGAAACATTGCATTAGATAATGCTTCTGTTATTGTTCCGTCTTGCTGAATTGCTGATTGCTTAGCCATATTATTTTAATGATTTTCTGTTACTGTTACCTGATTTCATTAAACCGTCATAACGACTATTTAATAAATACGAGTTAATTTGCTGTATGGTATCTATTGCTACACCAACCATAATGATTAAAGATGTACCTCCAAAAAACATTGCCCAGTTTTGAGTAACTCCAAACTTTACAATAATTGCTGGTAATATAGATAAAGCTGCTAAAAATAAAGAACCTGGAAATGTTATCTTCGATAACACAGAGTCTAAATAATCTGCAGTTTCTTCTCCTGGCTTATAACCTGGAACAAAACCATTACTTCTTTTTAAATCTTCAGCCATTTTGTTTGTAGGGATCGTAATCGCCGTATAAAAATAACTAAAAATGATTATCAAAAGAGCAAATATAAGGTTATACTGCCATCCGAAGTTATCAGTTAAACTGTTTAATGCTGGAAATTTCTGACCTAATGCTACTGGTAAAAACATAATAGCTTGTGCAAAAATAATTGGCATTACACCAGATGCATTCAATTTTAATGGAATGTACTGGCGAGCACCGTCAACATCTTTAATGTCTGTAACGGCTGTACGACGTGCGTATTGAACTGCTACTTTACGTACTGCTGTAACTAATAAAACGGTTAACAAAATTACTACAAACCAAACTATTAATTCGATTAAAATCATCATAATACCTCCTGCTCCTGCTGTTTGTTTAGAAACTAATTCTTGAATAAATGCAGCTGGAAAGTTAGCGATAATACCTACAGTAATTAATAATGAAATTCCATTACCAACTCCTTTGTCTGTAATACGCTCTCCTAACCACATTGCAAAAATTGTTCCTGCAGATAATAGGATTATTGATGATACCCAAAATGTAGCTCCTGTTACTAAAAATGCTTCAGGTCCTAATCCCATTTGGTTTTGAATAATACCAATATAGGTTGGTGCTTGAAACAATGTAATAGCAATTGTTAGCCATCTTGTTATTTGTGTAATCTTCTTACGTCCACTTTCTCCATCTTTTTGTAACTTCTGTAAATAAGGTACCGCGATACCCATTAACTGTACTACAATCGATGCAGAAATATAAGGCATTATACCTAGTGCCATTACTGACGCTCTTGCAAATGCCCCTCCTGTAAATGCGTTTAATAAACCTAAAAGTCCACTAGAAGTACTGTCTTGTAAAGCTGATAACTGTGTAGGGTCAATTCCTGGTAATGGAACTGCTGCCATAAAACGGTAAACAGCGATTAAACCTAAAGTTAAAAGTAATTTCTCTTTTAACTCTTCTATCTTCCAAATGTCTTTTAACGTATTTATAAAATTCATCATTTACAATTTTCTTATAATGTAACTACTTCACCTCCTGCAGCTTCAATAGCCGCTTTTGCTGTTGCAGTAAATTTATGTACAGTTATGTTTAATTTAGCCTTTAACTCACCGCCACCTAGTATTTTTACTAAATCGTTTTTACGAGCTAAACGGTTTTCTACTAAAACCTCTAAAGTAACTGTATCTGTAATTTTTCCGTTCTCTACTAATCCTTGTAATTTATCTAAATTAACACCAACATACTCTTTACGATTAATGTTTGTGAAACCAAATTTAGGTACACGTCTTTGAAGAGGCATTTGTCCTCCTTCAAATCCTATTTTACGAGAATAACCAGAACGAGACTTCTGACCATTATGACCTCTTGTAGAGGTACCTCCATGTCCAGATCCTTCACCACGAGCGATTCTTTTTCCGCTCTTAGTAGATCCTGCTGCAGGTTTTAAGTTGTGTAAACTCATCTTATATTGTCTTATTTAATTTCTTCTACAGAAACTAAGTGTGAAACTGTTTTTACCATACCTAAAATTGATGCTGTTGCATTGTGTTCTACAGTATGATTCATCTTACGTAAACCTAAAGCCGCTAAGGTTAATTTTTGACTTTTAAGGCGACCGATTTTACTTCTTACTTGTGTAACTTTAATTTTACTCATCGTCTTAAATTTTAACCGTTAAAAACTTTCTCTAAAGAAATTCCTCTTTGCTTAGCAATTGTTGCTGCGCTACGTAATTGTAATAAAGCATCAAAAGTTGCTTTTACTACGTTGTGAGGATTTGATGATCCTTGAGACTTAGATAATACGTCTTTAATACCAACAGATTCCAATACTGAACGTACTGCACCACCGGCTATAACTCCCGTACCATGTGAGGCTGGCTTGATGAATACTTTTGCTCCACCAAATTTACCTTTTTGTTCGTGAGGTAAAGTTCCGTCTAAAAGAGGAATACGCACTAAACTTTTCTTTGCATCTTCAATTGCTTTTGCAATTGCTGAAGCAACATCTTTAGACTTTCCTAATCCATGACCTACAACTCCGTTACCATCTCCAACTACTACGATTGCAGAGAAACCAAATGCTCTACCACCTTTTGTTACTTTGGTTACACGTTGTACACCTACTAATTTATCTACAAGCTCTAATCCGCTTGGTTTTACTCTTTCTACGTTTTTATATCCTAACATAATATAATTTCTTAAAATTTTAAACCAGCTTCTCTAGCAGCTTCTGCTAACACCTTAATTCTACCGTGGTATAAAAATCCATTCCTATCAAAAGAAATAGTTTCAAAACCTTTTGCAGCAGCCTTTTCAGCAATTGCTTTACCTACTGCACTTGCAGCTTCTGATTTAGAACCAGATGTAATTTCTTTATCTCTTGATGATGCAGATGCTAATGTTACACCAGCAACGTCATCAATTAATTGAGCATAGATTTCTTTGTTACTTCTAAAAACTGATAACCTAGGTTTAGCAGTAGTTCCTGTAACAACTTTTCTAATTCTATACTTAATTCGTTGTCTTCTTTCAAGCTTTGATAATGCCATAATAATATCTCTTATTTATTATGCAGATTTACCTGCTTTTCTTCTTAATACTTCTCCTACAAACTTAATTCCTTTTCCTTTATATGGCTCTGGAGCACGGAAAGAACGAATTTTTGCTGCAACTTGACCAACTAATTGTTTGTCAAATGAAGATAACTTAATGATAGGATTTTTACCTTTTTCTGATACTGTTTCAATCTTTACTTCTGGAGCTAAGTTTAAAACAATGTTATGAGAAAAACCTAAAGCTAAATCTAATTTTTGCCCTTGGTTAGAGGCTCTATAACCTACACCTACTAATTCTAATTCCTTAGTATAACCTTTAGAAACACCTTCAATCATGTTATTGATTAAAGCACGATATAAACCGTGTGCTGCTCTATGGTCTTTACTATCTGATGTTCTTTTAACTGTTAAAACACCATCTTCAATTTCTGCAGTAATTTCAGATTTTAACTCTTGAGTTAATTCTCCTAATTTACCTTTTACTGTAACCACATTTCCGTCTACTTTAACTTCAACACCTTGTGGTAATGCGATTGGATTTTTTCCTATTCTACTCATTGTACAAAGTGATTAATAAACGTAACATAATACTTCTCCACCAACGTTTTCAAGTTTTGCTTTTTTGTTTGTCATTACACCTCTAGATGTAGAAACAATAGCAATACCTAAACCGTTTAATACTCTTGGCATCTCTTTCGAACCAACGTATTTACGTAAACCTGGTGTTGAAATTCTTTGAATTTTTCTGATTACTGATTCTTTCGTTTCACGATCATACTTTAAAGCTATCTTGATTGTTCCCTGAACTTTATCGTCATTGAACTGGTAGCTTAAAACATAACCTTGATCGAACAAAATTTTCGTCATTTCCTTCTTCAATTTTGAAGCAGGAATCTCGACTACTCGGTGATTTGCTGCGATAGCATTTCTAACACGAGTAAGAAAATCCGCGATTGGATCTGTATACATAATTAATTAAATTTCGGTTTTGGTTTTCATTTATAGTTATTTCCAGTATGAAAATCAACTACCAACGAACCTGAAACCAGTTAATATTTATTTTTTGCTTTTCGGATAAAATATCATAAGCATTATACTGTTACACAGTATTTACCTACAAGACACAACATACCCTGTAAAAACAGTGTGCAAATATACATAAACTTTTTAAAAATCAAGCATTTAATACCTTATCATTTTGAGTCTTAATTTATTGGTGAAAAAATTAAATATATCAGCCATCAAAAAACACAAAATTGTACTGTTTTATAAACAAAAAAGCATACCACAAAAATGTGATACGCTTTTTTAAACTTTAATAAAAAGTGCTGTTTACCAGCTTGCTTTTTTAACACCTGGAATTAATCCTTGGTTAGCCATTTCACGAAAAGTAACACGTGAAACTCCGAACTGACGCATATATCCTTTAGGACGACCTGTTAATTTACAACGATTGTGCATTCTAACTGGTGATGCATTCTTTGGTAACTTTTGTAATGCTTCGTAGTCTCCAGCTTCTTTTAAAGCTTTTCTCTTCTCTGCATACTTTGCTACCACTTTAGCTCTTTTGCGCTCACGCGCTTTCATTGATTCTTTAGCCATGTCTTAGTTCTTTTTAAATGGTAAACCTAATTCTGTTAATAATGATTTAGCTTCTTTATCAGTGTTAGCAGATGTTACAAAAGTAATATCCATTCCACTAATCTTTTTTACTTGATCAATATTAATTTCAGGGTAGATGATTTGTTCAGTAATTCCTAAATTATAATTACCTCTACCATCAAAACCATTAGCTTTGATTCCGTTAAAATCTCTTACACGTGGTAAAGAAGCAGTAACTAATCTGTCTAAAAATTCGTACATTTTAACTCCTCTTAACGTAACTTTTGCACCAATTGGCATTCCCTTACGTAATTTGAAGTTTGCAACATCTTTCTTAGAGATGGTTGAAACTGCTTTTTGACCTGTAATTGTAGTTAACTCGTCAATAGCGTATTCTATTAATTTCTTATCTGCTATAGCTGCCCCAACACCTTTATTTACAACAATCTTCTGTAATTTAGGTACTTGCATTACATTACTATAACCGAATTCTTCAGTAAGAGCTTTTATAACTCTGCTCTTGTACTCCTCTTTTAATCTTGGTACGTAACTCATTGTTATATTGCTTTATCTGATTTTTTTGAAAATCTAACTTTCTTATCTCCTTCTACTTTATATCCAACTTTTACAGCTTCACCGTTTTCGATTAATGCTAAGTTTGATATATGTAAAGAAGCTTCCTTTTTTACAATTCCTCCCTGAGGATTAGCTGCAGATGGCTTAGTGTGCTTAGACACCATGTTAACACCTTCAACTAATACTCTATCTTTATCCTTAAAGATTTGTAAAACTTTACCTTCCGATCCTTTGTGATCTCCTGCTAATACTTTTACAGTATCTCCTGATTTGATTTTGAACTTTTTCATCTTAATGTCGATTTAAAGCACTTCAGGTGCTAATGATACTATCTTCATAAATTGCTTATCACGTAATTCACGGGCTACAGGACCAAATACACGAGTTCCTCTCATTTCCTCTGTAGGATTTAAAAGTACACAAGCATTATCATCAAATCTGATGTATGATCCGTCTTTACGTCTAATTTCCTTTTTAGTACGAACAACAACTGCGCGAGATACTTGACCTTTTTTTACACTTCCGTTTGGAGATGTAGACTTTACAGTTACTACAATTTTATCTCCAACGCTAGCATAACGCTTTCTTGTTCCTCCTAAAACTCTTATCACTAAAACTTCTTTTGCTCCAGTGTTATCTGCGACTCTTAATCTTGATTCTGTCTGTAACATATTATTTAGCTCTTTCTAAGATTTCTACTAATCTCCAACGTTTAGATTTACTCATAGGACGTGTTTCCATTATCCTAACTGTATCTCCTTCGTTGCAGTCGTTATTCTCGTCATGTGCAACATACTTTTTCGTTTTTAATACGAATTTACCGTACATTGGGTGCTTGGTTCTTTTTACCTCATTAACAACAATAGATTTCTCCATTTTGCTACTAGATACTACACCTATTCTCTCTTTTCTAAGATTTCTTTTTTCCATCTTTAAAACTGACTAGAATTATTGTAATTCTCTTTTAGTTAACTCCGTAGCAATTCTTGCTACAGTTTTTCTTAAGCTTTTAATCTGCATTGGGTTTTCCAATGGAGTTATGGCGTGAGCCATCTTAAGATCCGTATAATTTTTCTTTAACGTCACAAACCTTCCTTGTAAGTCAGTTGTGGTTAATTCTTTAATTGCTGATTGTTTCATAGTATATAGAATTAAGCGTTAAAATCAAAATCTCTTGCAATAACAAACTTCGTTTTTACTGGAAGTTTTTGTGCAGCTAAACGTAAAGCTTCTTTTGCAACATCCATTGGTACACCACCAATTTCAAACAAAATTCTACCTGGTTTAATTACTGACACAAAATGGTCAGGAGCACCTTTACCTTTACCCATACGTACTTCTAATGGTTTCTTGGTAATAGGCTTGTCTGGAAATATCTTAATCCAAAGCTGTCCTTCTCTCTTCATGTGACGAGTTGCCGCAATACGAGCTGCCTCTATTTGGCGAGAGGTAAGTAAATTCTGATCTAATGATTTGATACCAAACATTCCGTTAGAAAGTTGAGCACCTCTACCAGAGTTACCTTTCATATTTCCTTTCGCCTTCTGTACCTTACGGTATTTTACTCTTTTTGGCTGTAACATTTTTAATTTCTAATTTTAAAAATTATTTTCTTCTGCGAGGTTGTTGACGTTTGTTTCCACCACCTTTATTAGCACCACCTTTTTGCTTAGATAATCCTACTAATGGAGATAATTCACGTTTTCCATAAACCTCACCTTTCATGATCCATACCTTAATACCTAATCTTCCGTATTGTGTATGTGCCTCAACAAGTGCATAATCAATGTCTGCTCTAAAAGTAGAAAGAGGAATTCTTCCTTCTTTATAATGCTCAGAACGTGCCATTTCTGCTCCATTTAAACGACCAGAAATTTGGACTTTAATCCCCTCTGAATTCATTCTCATTGCTGCAGTAATAGCCATTTTTGTAGCACGCTTGTAAGAAATTCTATTTTCAATTTGACGAGCAATACTAGCCGCTACTAATGTAGCATCTAATTCTGGACGCTTAATCTCAAAAATATTAATTTGAACTTCTTTTCCTGTAATTTTCTTAAGCTCTTCTTTTAACTTGTCTACCTCTTGACCTCCTTTACCAATAATGATACCTGGACGTGCAGTAGTGATAGTAACGGTTACAAGTTTAAGCGTACGCTCAATAATTACTCTTGATACACTTGCTTTAAATAAACGAGCATTAATATACTCTCTTATTTTATAGTCTTCAGCTAATTTATCTCCGTAGTCATTTCCACCATACCAGTTAGATTCCCATCCTCTGATAATTCCTAAACGATTTCCTATTGGATTTGTTTTTTGTCCCATTTCTACTTTGATTAATTACTTATATTTTTAGCTCCTAGCTCTAAAGTAACGTGATTAGAACGCTTACGAATTCTGTGTGCACGCCCTTGTGGAGCTGGTCTTAATCTCTTTAACATACCTGCGCTATCTACAAAAATAGACTTAACGAATAACCCAGCATCTTCGATACTAGCATCTTCATTCTTAGCTTGCCAGTTTGCTATTGCAGACATTAACAATTTCTCTAAGTTTCTTGATGCTTCTTTTGGACTAAACTTTAAGATTTGCAAAGCTTTTTCAACCTCTACTCCTCTTACTAAATCTGCTACCAAACGCATTTTTCTTGGTGATGTAGGACAATTAGTTATTTTAGCGAAAGCTTTAGACTTTCTTGCTTCTTTTAACTGTGTTGCCATGTTATGTTTACGACTTCCCATAATTTCCTACTATTTTTTACCTTTATTTTTTGCACCAGCGTGTCCTCTAAAAGAACGTGTTGGTGAAAATTCGCCTAATTTATGACCTACCATGTTTTCAGTAACGTAAACTGGTACAAACTGACGTCCGTTATGAACAGCAATTGTTTGCCCAACGAAATCTGGAGTAATCATACTTGCTCTTGACCAAGTTTTGATAACTGACTTACTCTCAGTTTCAACGTTAGTTAACACTTTTTTCTCTAACTTATAGTGAACGAAAGGTCCTTTTTTTAATGATCTTGCCATGGTTTATTTCTTTCTACGTTCTAAAATATACTTATTACTAGCTTTAGTTTTAGATCTAGTCTTAAACCCTTTAGCTGGAATACCGTTTCTTGATCTTGGATGTCCTCCTGAAGAACGTCCTTCACCACCACCCATTGGGTGATCAACTGGATTCATACGAACAGCATTTGTTCTTGGACGTTTACCTAACCATCTAGATCTACCTGCTTTACCAGAAACTAGTAATTGATGATCTGAATTAGATACAACTCCGATAGTTGCCATACAAGTTAACAAGATTAATCTTGTTTCACCTGAAGGTAACTTAACTGTAGCGTATTTACCATCTCTTGCCATTAACTGAGCAAATGAACCAGCAGAACGAGCCATAACAGCTCCTTGACCTGGATGCAACTCAATACAAGAAATAGTTGTTCCTAAAGGAATTTCGCTTAAGTATAAACCATTCCCCACTTCTGGAGCTAATCCTTTACCTGAAACGATTACCTGACCTACTTTTAAACCGTTTTGTGCAATTACATAACGCTTTTCACCATCAGCATAACTAAGTAAAGCAATAAATGCCGTACGATTTGGATCGTACTCTATAGTTTTTACTGTTGCAGGGATACCTTGTTTGTTTCTTTTGAAATCAATAATACGGTATTTTTGTTTATGACCACCACCGATATTACGTGTTGTCATTCTACCCTGGTTGTTTCGACCTCCAGATCGTTTTTTCGGAGCAAGTAAACTTTTCTCCGGCTTATCAGTTGTTATGGTGTCGAACCCATTTACAACTCTAAAACGCTGACCTGGTGTTATTGGTTTTAATTTTCTAACTGACATTCTGTCTTTTCTTAAAGATTGTTATAAAAATCAATAGTTTCTCCTTCAGCTAACTGAACGATTGCCTTCTTGTATCCACTAGTTATCCCTGTTACTAAACCTTTTTTTGTGTGCTTAGTATTTCTTTGAATAGGGTAGTTCATGGTCTTAACAGACTTAATTGCTACACCATAAGTTGCCTCAACAGCTGCTTTGATTTCCAATTTATTAGCCTTACTATTCACAACAAATGCATAACGATTAAATACTTCGCTATCTTTAGTTGCTTTTTCCGTAATAATAGGTTTAATTAAAATACTCATATCTTTCCCTATTTACTTAAGTTAATTTGAATTCCTTCTAAAGAGCTTTCAGAAATAACTACTTTGTTAGCGTTTAAAACACTGTAAGTATTAACTCCTGTAGCGTTTACTACTTTAGATCCTTTTATGTTACGAGATGATAAGTAAACATTGTTACTTTCTTCTCCTAATACAAATAAAGATTTTTTAGAGTCTAACTCTAAAGCTTTTAAAACATTGATAAACTCTTTAGTTTTTGGAGTTTCAAAATTGAAATCTTCAACAACAACTAAATTGCTTTCTTTTGCTTGAATACTTAAAGCAGACTTACGTGCTAAACGCTTTAAGTTTTTATTCAATTTAAAAGAGTAGTTTCTAGGTCTTGGTCCAAACATACGTCCACCCCCTCTGAAAACTCCAGATTTGATTGAACCAGCACGTGCGGTACCTGTTCCTTTTTGCTTTTTAATCTTTCTTGTACTACCAGCGATTTCTGCTCTTTCTTTAGACTTATGAGTTCCTTGTCTTTGATTAGCCAAGTACTGCTTTACATCTAAATAAATTGCGTGATCGTTTGGTTCAATACCAAATACCTCGTTAGAAAGTTCAACTTTTCTACCGGTATCTTTTCCTGTAATATCTAAAACTGCTACTTTCATTATTTTTCGATAGTTACAAAAGTATTCTTGTGACCAGGAATTGCTCCTTTAACTACGATAAGATTCTTATCAGCAACCACTTTTAATACTTTTAAATTTTGAACTTTTACTTTGTCTCCACCCATACGACCTGCCATGCGCATTCCTTTGAATACTCTTGCAGGATATGATGCAGCACCAATCGAACCAGGAGCCCTTAAACGGTTATGCTGACCGTGAGTTGCTTGACCAACACCGGCAAATCCATGACGTTTAACAACACCTTGAAAACCTTTACCTTTAGAAACTCCAGAAACATCTACGAATTCTCCTTCAGCAAAGTGCTCAACAGTAATTGAATCACCTAATTTATACTCTCCGTCAAATCCTTGAAATTCAATGACTTTTTTCTTAGCAGATGTACCAGCTTTTTTAAAGTGTCCATCTAAAGCTTTATTAGAGCTTTTTGCTTTTTTGTCATCGAAACCAAGTTGTAACGCACTATAGCCGTCTACCTCTTCGGTTCTGACTTGGGTAACCACGCATGGCCCTGCTTCGATTACAGTACAAGGAATGTTTTTCCCGTTCTCATCGAATAAGCTGGTCATACCTACTTTTCTACCTATTAACCCAGACATATTTGTTAATTTTAAGACGATAGATTTTATTTATCCAGCGCGTCTATTAATAAAATTTTTTTGAAACAAATGTTTCAGTTTTTTCCTTTTAAATTTCACACAAAAAAAAGAGCGAAAAACATCTTCACTCTGAATTTGTTTTTACCATTTTTCCTTCGCGAAACCCTCAGGACATGTTAAACACTGAACAAATCAGCATTTTTACACCACGAAACGTTAATTCCGGTGCGCAAAAGTATAAAAAACTTTCGGTTTAAAAAAATTAAACCGAAAGTTAGTTAATTACTTATACTTTAATCTCAACTTCAACTCCACTTGGTAACTCAAGTTTCATTAAAGCATCAATAGTTTTCGAAGAAGAACTATAAATGTCTAATAATCTTTTGTAAGCAGATAATTGAAATTGTTCTCTAGATTTTTTGTTTACGTGTGGTGAACGTAATACTGTAAAAATCTTTTTATTTGTTGGTAAAGGAATAGGACCGTTTACTACAGCTCCTGTTGACTTTACTGTCTTTACGATTTTTTCAGCAGATTTATCTACTAAGTTGTAATCGTAAGATTTTAATTTAATTCTAATTTTTTGGCTCATCTTAATATCTTATTAACCTTTAGATTTTGCAATAACATCTTCTGAAACATTAGAAGGAGTTTCTGCGTAGTGAGAAAATTCCATAGTAGAAGTAGCTCTACCAGAAGACATTGTTCTTAAAGCTGTTACATATCCGAACATTTCAGATAATGGAACTAATGCTTTTACAACTTTAGATCCAGCACGATCACTCATATCGTTAACCTGACCTCTTCTTCTGTTTAAATCTCCTACAATATCTCCCATGTTTTCTTCAGGAGTTAATACTTCAACTTTCATTAATGGCTCCATAATTCTGGCTTTGGCAGCTTTAGCAGCAGCTTTATAACCCATTTTTGCAGCTAACTCGAAAGATAATGCGTCAGAATCCACAGGGTGGAAAGATCCATCTCTTAAAGTTACTTTCATTGAATCCATTTCATATCCAGCTAAAGGACCGTTCTTCATAGCTTCTTTGAAACCTTTCTCTACAGAAGGAACAAATTCTTTAGGAACGTTACCTCCTTTAATTACAGATTCGAACACTAAACCTTGAACACCTTCATCAGCAGGCTCCATCGTAAATGCTATATCAGCAAATTTACCACGTCCACCAGATTGTTTCTTAAAAACCTCTCTGTGTTCAGCTGCAGCTGTAATTGCTTCTTTGTATTCTACCTGTGGCTGACCTTCGTTCACCTCTACTTTGAATTCACGTTTTAAACGATCAACAATAATATCTAAGTGTAACTCTCCCATTCCTGAGATAATAGTTTGCCCTGAAGCTTCATCTGTTCTTACTGTAAATGTAGGATCCTCTTCTGCTAATTTTGCTAAAGACATTCCTAATTTATCTACATCTGCTTTAGTTTTAGGCTCAACCGCAATACCAATTACTGGATCTGGGAAGTCCATAGATTCTAAAACAATAGGATGTTTTTCATCCGACAAAGTATCTCCTGTTTTAATTGATTTAAAACCTACTGCTGCACCGATATCTCCTGCCTCAATGAAAGGAATAGCGTTTTGCTTGTTAGCATGCATTTGGTAGATACGAGAGATACGTTCTTTTTTTCCTGAACGGTTGTTTAAAACATAAGAACCTGCATCTAAACGACCAGAATATGTTCTAAAGAATGCTAAACGTCCTACGAAAGGATCAGTAGCAATTTTAAATGCTAAAGCAGCGAAAGGCTCCTTTACATCTGGCTTACGAGAAATCTCTTCACCATTATCTGGGTTAGTACCAACGATTGCTTCCTTATCCATTGGAGAAGGTAAATAACGACAAACAGCATCTAATAAGAACTGTACTCCTTTATTTTTAAACGCTGATCCACAAATCATAGGAATGATAGACATATCCATAACTGCAGCACGAAGCGCAGCATGCACTTCTTCTTCAGTAATAGAGTCTTCATCTTCCATGAATTTCTCTAAAAGATTTTCATCATAAGCAGCAACCTCTTCAATAAGTTTACCTCTTAATTCAGCAGCTTCTTCTTTTAAATCTTCTGGAATATCAATAACATCAAATGTAGCTCCTTGTGTAGCATCATGCCATACAATAGCACGGTTCTTCACTAAATCTACAATACCTTTAAACTCATCTTCATCACCAATGTTCATAACAATTGGCACTGCGTTTGACTTTAACATATCCTTAACTTGCTGACATACTGCCATAAAGTTAGATCCTTGACGATCCATTTTGTTAACAAAACCGATACGTGGCACTTTATAGTTATCAGCAAGTCTCCAGTTAGTTTCAGACTGAGGCTCAACACCATCAACTGCACTAAATAAGAAAACTAATCCATCAAGTACTCTTAATGAACGATTTACTTCAACTGTAAAATCAACGTGACCTGGAGTATCAATAATATTAAAGTGATATCCTTTTGTTTCATCTGTAGATTCACCATTGTTTAATGGGAATTTCCATTCACAAGTAGTAGCAGCAGAAGTAATTGTAATACCTCTTTCCTGCTCTTGCTCCATCCAGTCCATAGTTGCGGCACCATCATGTACCTCACCTATTTTATGACTAACACCTGTATAATATAATACACGTTCTGTCGTAGTGGTTTTACCAGCATCAATGTGCGCAGCAATACCAATGTTTCTAGTAAATTTTAAATCTCTAGCCATTTCTTAGAATCTAAAGTGTGAGAATGCTTTGTTAGCTTCAGCCATCTTATGAGTGTCTGTACGCTTCTTAACAGCAGCACCTTCTTCCTTAGCCGCAGCTAAAATTTCAGCAGCTAAACGCTGTGCCATTGTTTTCTCATTACGCTTTCGCGTATATGTTATCATCCATTTAATAGCCATAGACACTTTACGGTCTGGGCGAATTTGCATTGGAATTTGGAATGTTGCTCCACCTACACGACGAGAACGAACCTCTACATGTGGCATTACATTTGACAAACCATCTTTCCAAATTTCTAAGGCTGATTTTTCTTCGTCAGTCTTTTTTTCGTTTACGATATCCATTGCATCGTAAAATACTTTAAAAGCTACAGATTTTTTACCGTCCCACATTAAGTTGTTTACAAAACGTGTTACTAATTGGTCGTTAAACCTTGGATCTGGTAAAAGAACCCTTTTTTTCGCTTTTCTTTTTCTCATGTCTTTACATTAAAAAAGTTAATTGATTATTTTTACTTCTTTGGGCGTTTTGCACCGTACTTAGATCTACGTTGGGTTCTACCCTCAACTCCTGCAGTATCTAATGCACCACGTACTACGTGATACTTAACTCCTGGCAAATCTTTTACCCTTCCACCTCTAACTAATACTATCGAGTGCTCTTGCAAGTTGTGCCCTTCTCCTGGAATATACGCGTTAATTTCGTTACCATTTGTTAATCTTACCCTAGCCACCTTTCTCATTGCTGAGTTAGGTTTCTTAGGTGTAGTGGTATACACACGCGTACAAACTCCACGTCTCTGAGGACAAGCTTGTAAAGCAGCCGATTTACTCTTCTTAGTTATTTTGGTTCTTCCTTTACGAACTAATTGTTGAATAGTTGGCATACTATTATTACTTGTTTTTAATTTGTACTAAAAATTACTCTCTTTAAAAGAGTGTGCAAATGTACAATTATTTTCTAATTATTCAAATATCAATGAGTTATTTTTAAAAAACAGATTCCCCTGCAAAAAATAAAAATTCTTACAAGTAGAAGCAAAAATTAAAAACCTTCAGTATACCCTACACCCAACACACTTACAACGAACATAATAATTTATGTGTTTTATTAAGAAATAATTAACTTTTATGTTGTTTAATTAAGAATTATTTAAGATTTTTGAACAATTAATTCAAACAATTATAAAATGAAAACGAAATTTAATGGGATTTTAACTTTCTTTTTAGCGCTACTTGTTCAAGTAACATTCGCGCAAGAAAGAACAATTTCAGGTGTTGTTTCTGACGAAACAGGTCCTCTGCCTGGAGTTAACGTAATTAAAAAAGGAACTACTGTTGGTGTAGAATCAGACTTCAATGGTAATTATTCTATCAGTGCTAAAACAGGCGAAGTACTTGTTTTTAGTTTTGTTGGAATGAAAACTGCTGAAAAAACAGTTGGAAGTTCTAATCAACTTAATGTATTAATGATAAACAACAACGTACTTGACGAGATTGTTGTTACTGCCCTAGGTATTAAAAGAGAAAAGAAAAGTTTAGGTTTTGCTCAACAAACTGTAGAGGCAGAACAACTTACTCAAACAAGAGAGGTTGACCTTAACAATTCTATCGCTGGTAGAGTTGCAGGTGTTCAAATACTTGGTGCTCCTAGTACTGGTTTTGGTAACGCCTTAGTAAGATTAAGAGGTGAGTCAGATTTATTATACGTGGTAGACGGAGTAAAAGTTTCTAGCTCATCTGATATTAACACGGACGATATTGAAAACTTAAGTGTATTAAAAGGTAGTGCTGCAACAGCTCTTTATGGTCCTATTGGTAAAAATGGTGTAGTTGTAATTACATCTAAAAAAGCTAAAAACGGAAAAACATCTATTGTTTTAGATCAATCTATACAGGTTTCTAACGTTTATGTTTTACCTGAATACCAGAATGAATACGGTGGAGGTTACTCTCAAGAGTTCTCTACCTTAAATGGTCAAAACATTCCTAATTATGCAGCAGATGCTTCTTGGGGTCCTAAATTAGATGGAAGATTAGTTAGACACTGGGATAGCTGGATTCCTAATAGTGCTGAATTTGGAGAGTTAAGAGCATGGTCTCCTAACGCTAATAACATTAAAGATTTCTTTAACACAGGTGTTACAAGAAATACCAACCTTGCTTTTTCTAAAGGAGGAGATGGTTATAATGTAAAAGCTTCTGTAAGAAATGTTGATATTGAAGGAGTTATACCAAATTCTGAAAGACAACTTAACCAAGTTAGTGTTCAAGCTAACTTTGATGTTAGTGAAAGATTAAATGTTTACACTAATATTAACTATCAAAATAGAACTACAGTAAACAACCCTACAGGTGGTTATAATGGTCTTGCTTCTGGTTTTAACCAATGGTGGCAAAGACAATTAGACATGGATAGAATAAGAAAAAATGACTTCCAAAATGATCAATGGTATTCTTGGAACCTAAGAAGTAATGCTGATCCTCGTCCATTATATTGGGATTCTCCATTTTTCGAGGTAGAGAACAATACTAAAAACCAAGTAAAAGATGCTACTTTTGGTAACTTTGGTTTAAATTATGAAGTTAATGATGACATAAACTTAAATGTAGAGTTAAGAAGAACTGTTAACACTTTTAAAAGTGATGCTAGAGTTGGATTTGGTGGTTTAAACCAAACTGAATTTACTGAACAAGAAAACACTTTAACGTCTTTTGAATTTTTTGCTGCAGCAACATATCAAAAAGACTTAACTGAAGATTTAGATTTAACTGCAACGTTAGGTACTGAGCTTAGAACTGATAAAGAAAGAAGAACAACTGCTACATCTGTTGGTGGGTTAACAATACCTGGTATTTTTACAATTGCATCTTCAAAAGATAGACCTACTTATACTGCTTTCAATTCTGAAACAAGAAACAATGGTTTATTTGCTACAGCATCTTTAGGTTTTAAAGACATGTTATATTTAGACGGTTCTATAAGAGGTGACTGGAACTCTAATGCTGATAATGAAAATAACAGAGTAATAACTTATGGTGTTTCTGGAAGTTTCTTGTTTAGCAAATTAATTGAATCAGAAGCTTTTTCTTTTGGTAAATTAAGACTTGGTTATGCTGAAGCACCTGATTTCCCAAGATTTGGAAGTACTACACAAACTTACACGTTAGGTTCTAACAATAATGGTGTTGTTCCTTTCTACAACAACTCAAATCAAGCTAATCCTTTTATTGAAGGTGGTGTGAGAACAGAATTTGAAGTTGGTACTGAATTACAATTTTTTAGAAATAGATTTGGTGTAGATTTTACTTACTTTAATAGAAAAGACAAAAACTTAGCTATTGATGTGCCACTATCTCCAGCATCTGGTTATTTTGGAGCTGCTGTAAACTCTGGTAAATTTACTAGTAAAGGTCTTGAGATTGCTTTAAATGCAACACCTGTTAGGAATGAAAATTTTGAATGGAACATTGGTGTTAACTTTGCTACATTAGAAAAAACTACTGATGAGTTATATGTAGATCCTGATACAGGTGAAGCTATTGAAAATGAAATTTTAGACACTACTTGGAGAGGTATTAATATTGAATCTAGAGTAGGTGAAGAATATGGAGCTATCTATGGTAGAAAAATAATTAGAGATGATGCTGGTAACCAGGTATTAAATAATCAAGGTGAAATTCAGTTTGAACAAAACCAATATTTAGGTAACTTACTTCCTGATTTTACTGGTGGTTTATCTAACAGAATTAAATACAAAAACTTTACATTAAGTGCTAATGTTGATTTCCAAAGTGGTGGTAAATTCTTCTCTGTAACTCAAATGTTTGGTAACTACTCTGGTTTATTAGCACCAACTGTAGGTAACAACGCCGCTGGTAACCCAGTAAGAGATGCCATTAACGGAACGAATGTTCCTGCACCAACTGATGCAGATCCTTCTGCAACTAATGACAATGTAATATTTGGTGATTCAGCAAACGCAAACACAGGTGGTGTGTTAGTTAGCGGAGTTGATTCTACAACTGGCCAACCTGCTTCTTATTATGTTGAACCTCAAACCTATTACGGTAGTTTATTCGCTTTACATGAAAAGTGGTTATATGACGCATCTTACGTTAAGCTAAGACAAGTATCTTTAGGGTATGATTTACCTTCTACGATATTTGAAGATTCATTTATCGAAAGTATTTCTTTAAATGCTTTTGCTAATAACCTTTGGTTGATATATTCAAGCGTAGACGGAGTGGATCCTTCTGAGCTAGAAAACACTTCTGCTGGTGGATTACGTTGGGAAGAAGGTGGTCAGTTACCAAGTAGCCGTTCTTTCGGAATAAACGTAAAAGTTAAATTTTAATTAAAAATATTAAGAAAATGAATAAAAAATTCAAAAGCTTGTTAGCTACTGTAGCTGCCTCTGTTTTATTAGTAGGTTGTGAAAGTTACGACTTTGGTGACACAGGTGTAGACAAAAATAATCCTGTAGTAGCGATTCCATCGTCACTTTTAACAGGAGCACAATCAAAAATAGTAGGAACTGTAAGTTTAAGTTCAACTGCAACTCCTTCTTTATATGTACAGCATTTATCACAAACGCAGTACACTGAAGAGTCGAGATACCAAACTATAAACTATAACTGGAATGTTGTGGGTAGTGGTGCAGGAGTAGATGGTACTGTAAATTTTTACAACAAAGTATTTCCTAACTTATTACAAATAATAGATTTAAACACTAATGAAAGCACAAAAGTTGCAGCAGCAGTGTATGGTTCTAACAACAACCAAATAGCTGTAGCTAAGTTAATGTGGTCTTATTATTTTCAATGGGCAACAGACCGTTGGGGTATGCTACCTTATAGCGATGCATTTGGAGGAAGATCTTCTTCAAAGTCTAAATATGATTCACAAGAGGATATTTACAAGGATTTATTTAATAAAATAGATGAAGCGTTAGCTCAAATGGATTCAGGTGATGCACCACAAGGAGATATTTTATTTGGTGGAGACATGGCTAAATGGACTAAATTTGGAAACACTTTAAAAATGAATATGGCTATTCGTTTAGCAAAAGTATATCCTGCTGCAGGTGGTTATGCTGCAACAAAGTTCAACGAAGCTATGGCAGGTGCTATATCATCTAATTCTGAAGATATTATGTTCCCTTCTATTGCTAATGATGCATATGACAATCCTTACCAGGATGATTATATTGATTTAGGAAGAACAGATGAATGTTTAAGTGATATTCTTGTTGATAGAATGTTAGGTTTAAACGATCCTCGTTTACCTAAATTTGGTGAACCAGCTGCATCTACAGGAACCTTTGTTGGTTTACTTTACGGATGGTCTCAGTCAGGTACTATTCCTAATGCTGATGTATCTTTTATGAACGATGATCTAATTAAGAATAGTGAAAGAGATTTACCAATGTTTACTTATTCTCAAATCTCATTTAACAAAGCTGAAGCAGCTTTATTAGGTTGGATTCCAGGAAGTGCTCAAACATTTTATGAAGACGCTGTAAAAGCATCTATGGTGCAATGGTCTGTAGATTCTGCCGATGCAGATGCTTATTTATTAGAAGCAGATGTTGCATACAATGCTGCTTCAGCGATGAATCAGATAGCTGAACAAAAATGGTTAGCATTATTTTACCAACCTTATGAAGCTTGGGCTGAATGGAGAAGATTAGATTTCCCTAATTTATCACCTGCAGTTAATCCTTTAAACGGTACTTCTATACCTGTAAGACATGGTTATCCTACTGCAGAAGTATCTCAGAATAAAGCTAATTATGATGCTGCTGTCGCTGCTCAAGGCCCAGATGGTTTATTCACCAAACTTTGGTGGGACGTAAACTAAATACATCTATTATCTCTTTACAATAATTGCACCCAGTTCATTAAGGACTGGGTGTTTTTTTATCTATAAGAACAAAAATATCTCAAAAAAAACACCTGCAACTACCAATAAAACAAACATATTGTGTTAAAAAATTGTTTATTTAAGATAAAATTAGGACTTTAGCAGCTAATTAATTCAAATAATTATACAATGAGAACAAAGTTTAATGGAATTTTAACGCTTTTGCTAGCGTTGGTTGTGCAAATATCCTTTGCACAAGACAAAACAATTTCAGGTACCGTTTCTGATGAATCGGGTCCTTTACCTGGGGTTACAGTAATTAAAAAAGGTACAACAATAGGTACTGAAACAGATTTTGATGGTAATTATACTATTAAAGCAAATGTTGGAGATGTATTAGTTTACACTTTCGTGGGTATGAAACCTGCAGAGAAATCTGTTGGTACTAATAGTACTATTAATGTAATTTTAGAAACTGACAATTTATTAGAAGAAGTTGTTGTTACAGGTTACGGTACTTCTACAAAACAAGCGTTTACAGGTACAGCAAAAGTTGTTAAGAGTGAATACTTAGAAGCTAAATCTGTATCTAACGTTTCACAAGCTTTGGCAGGTGAAGTTGCAGGTGTTACCGTTGTTAACGGTTCTGGTCAACCAGGTAGTGCTGCTACAATTAGAATTAGAGGTTTTGGTACTATTAATGGTAGTAGTGCTCCTTTATATGTTGTTGATGGTGTACCTTATGTAAACAGTATAAGTAATATTAACCCTGCTGATATTGAATCAACTACTATTTTAAAAGATGCAACTGCAACTTCTATATATGGTTCTAGAGGTGCTAATGGTGTTATTGTTATAACAACTAAAAAAGGTAGAAACGGAGTTTCTAATATCTCTGTTGATATTAAAACAGGTGTTAACATGAGGTTATTACCTGCGTATGAAGTTGTAAAATCTCAAGATGAATTTATTGGACTTTCTTGGGAGTCATTAAGAAACACAGGAGACTTCTTAGGAAGTTCTGATCCGGCTGCTTATGCAAATGCTAATTTATTCTCAGGTGCTGGAATTAGCCCTGACTACAATATGTGGAATGTTAATAGTGTAAGTGAACTTATTGACCCTACTACTGGTAAAGTTAGACCTGGTGTTACTCGTAAATATACTCCAGAAGACTGGTCAGATTATGGGTTTCAATCTTCTATAAGAACTGAAGCTAACGTAAGTATGAGTGGCGGTAATGATTCAACTACATATTTCTCTTCATTTGGTTATTTAGATGATGTTGGATATTTGGTGAATTCTGATTTTCAACGTTACAGCACAAGATTAAATGTAACGCATAAGCCTGCTAAATGGATCGAAGCTAACGCTAATATGGACTACTCTTATGCAGTGCAAACTGCTAACGGACAATCTGAAGATTCTGGATCAATTTTTTGGTTTACAGATAATATACCTTCTATTTATCCTTTATTTTTACGTGATGCTAATGGGGCTATCGTTAAAGATCCTTTTTATGGAGGTAATCAATATGATTATGGTCAGAATAGAGGTTTTGGAGGTTTAACAAATGCTATTGCTGACGCTAACTATGATTTAAGTCAAAATAAGCGTCATTCTATAAATGGTAATTTCTCTTTTAAATTTAACCTAACAGAAGATTTATCTTTCACTGCTAAATATGGAGCTAACTATTATAGCTTTATTGACGATAGTATCAACAACCCTTTCTATGGTTCTGCTGCAGGACAAGGTGGTAGTTTATTTAAAGAACAACGTCAAGCTTTAACACAAAACTTTTTACAAATGTTTAACTACAGTAAAAGTTTTGGAAACCATAACATAACTGCTTTATTAGCACATGAAAGTAATGAATGGAAGAGTGATCGTACTTTTATAAGTAAAAACACTGTAGTTAATTTAGTTAACGGTTTAGACAACCCAACTAACTATGTTAACGTGGGTTCTAATCCAGAAGGATATACTGAAGAGACAGGTTTAGAAAGTTATTTTACACAAGTAAATTACAGTTATAATGATAAATACTTCTTATCAGGTACTATTAGACGTGATGGTTCTTCTCGTTTTGCTAAAAACAAATGGGGTACATTCTGGTCTGCAGGTGCATCATGGATTATGAGTAAAGAAAACTTCATGAGTAATGCTAGTTTTGTAAACTATTTAAAATTAAAAGCTAGTTACGGTATAACTGGTGATCAAGGTGGTGCTGGTTTCTATTCTGGACAAAACAATTATAACATTGATAATTTAGATGGTAATATTTCTTTAATTCTTGGAGCTATTGAAAACCCAGAATTAACATGGGAATCTAGTAATATGTACCAAGTAGGTACTGAATTTAGACTATTTAATAACATTATTGATGGTTCTTTAGATTACTACATTAAAGATACTGATGATTTACTTTTTGATGTTCGTATTCCAATCTCAGCAGGTGATGCTATTTTAACTAAAAATGATGGATCAATTGTAAACAGAGGTTTTGAATTTGATTTAACTGGTCACATTATAAATAAAGAGAATTTTAAATTAGATTTATCTGTTAATGGTGAAATGTTAGAAAATGAAATAACTCAAATGCCTTTTGATACACCAGCAGGAAGAAATAAAATAATTGATATAGACGGTAACTTTGGTAGGACTGAAGGAAGAAGTAGATTTGATTACTACATGCCAGTATGGGCAGGTGTAGATGCTTCTAACGGTAATCCTTTATGGGAAACAAACTATGTAGATACCAATAGTAACGGGGCGTTTGACTCTGGAGAAGAAATTTTAGAACTATATGAATATAAAGTACTAAACCCTGACGCTACAATAGAACAAGCTCTTACGAGTGACTATACTGAAGCTTCAAATAAATTTGTTGGTAAATCTGCTATTCCTACTGTAAGAGGAGCATTTAGATTATCTGCTAAAATTCATGATTTTGACATTAGCTCTCAATTCGCTTATAGTTTAGGTGGTTATGGTTATGATGGTAACTACGCAAGCGTTATGGGTAATGATCAAGCAGGTGGTAACAACTACCATATAGACATCAGAGATAGATGGCAAAACCCAGGAGATGTAACAAATGTACCAAGATTATATAGTAACCAAAATATCAGAGTTACTAGTCAATCTACTCGTTTTTTAACAAAATCTGATTATTTAGCATTAAATAATGTAAGGATTGGTTATACTATACCGTCTAACTTCCTAAACAACACTGGTGTTTCTGGAGTTAACATATGGTTAGCTGGTGATAATCTTTTCTTATTAAGCGCTAGAGAAGGATACAACCCATCTACTTCATTAGTAGGATCTTCTGAAAGATACAGATACAACCCATTATCTACATTCACATTAGGTGTTCGTATAAAAATTTAATTTAAAAAATTTAAAAAATGAAACGTAATTTAATCAAAACAGTATTTGCTCTTACTGTAATTACAACATTATTTAGTTGTGGTGATGAGCTCTTAGACAAAAGTCCTACTCAATTTATAAATGTTGATGATGCAGGTGCTTCTGGTGCATTAAATCCTGTAATTTTAGAATCTACACTTAATGGTGTTTACTCTATGATGGTAAATGCTTTTACTGGAGGTACTACTGACCATAGTGATTTTGGTCAAAAAGGATATGATATATACACAGATTTTTTATCTGGTGATTTAGCTTTAACTGCAAACAACTATAATAGATATGGTGATTTTGCTAACTTACAATCTACCTTAGATTTCTCTAACAATGATAACTATATTCCTTGGAGATATTATTATAGAGTTATTAAGTCTAGTAATTTAATCATTGCTTCTCTTGGAGGTAATACAGCAATTCCTGACTCTGAATCTGCAAGACACTCTTTAGGTCAAGCAAAAGCTTTAAGAGCTTACGCATATTTTTACTTATCTCAATTGTATCAAGCAGAGTATAATGCTTCTGAAGCTATATTACCTTTATATACAGAGGTAAAAGACGTGGAACCTCAAGCTCCAATGAGTGAGGTGTTCGATCAAATTATTAGCGATCTTTCATCTGCTATTACTCTTTTAGATGGTTTTTCAAGAACTTCAAAATCTGCTGTAAATGCCGATGTCGCAAAAGGATTACTAGCATATGCTTATGCTGCTAAAGGCGATAGCGCTTCAAACATTAAAGCTAAAAACTTAGCTAATGAAGTAATTGCAGGTTATCCTCTTATGGATGCTAGTGAAGTTACTGGAGGTTTTAATAACGTTGGTACACCAGGATGGATCTGGGGATTTGATGTTACTTTAGCTAACGGTTTAGATTTAGTTTCATGGTGGGGTCAAATGGATGTATTTACATACAGTTACCAATGGGCTGGTGATAAAAAAGGAATGGATGATGTTTTATATGCTTCTATAGATGCTAACGACATTAGAAAAACTCAATTTGATCCTACTAACGACTTACAACCTAGAAACAAGTTTTATAATGGTGCTAGAGTTATTGGTGGACAAAGGAACATTGAAGATGATTATGTATTCATGAGAGTTGCTGAAATGTATTTATTATCTGCTGAGATGTCAGCTAAAGAAGGTATGGATGGTGATGCTAAAAGTACTTTAAAGCAATTATTATCAAAAAGATATACTAATGCTGCTGATTATGCTTATGTTGATGCATTAGCTGGTAGTGCATTATTAGATGAAGTTATTTTAGAAACAAGAAAAGAATTATGGGGTGAAGGAAAGAGTTATTTATCTATGAAAAGGAATAAGCAAATGATGACTAGAGGTACTAATCATGTTTTTCTTTCTGGATTATCTATTCCTCATACAGATGAAAGATTAACTTATCCTATTCCACGTTCAGAAGTTCAAAATAACCCTTTTATTAACTAATAATATATATTTAGAAAGCTTTCTATAATTACAGAAAGCTTTCTATAATTATATTTTTTGAAAACCAATAATTATGAAAAAATATTTATTTTTATTTTTACTTTCTATCTCTTTTTTAACCTTTACTAGTTGTGAAGAACAAATTGAAACATCTGATTTAAAATATATCTCTTTTGGAAAAACTGATGTTTCTTTTGACGTATCTGAAGGGACAGAAGCTTCTCAAGAATTTTATTTCTACACTACAAATAAATCTTCTAGCGATAAAACGTTTAATATAGAAGTATTGGAAGCTAGTACTGCTGATGCAGGGTTTTATTCTATACCTTCTACTGTGACAGTTCCAGGAGGATCTAATAAAGGGATGATTTCAATTTCTATAACTGATGGGACTTGGTTAGATACAGACCAAACTATCATGTTAAGATTAACTTCAGATGAATACGCAGTTGGTCAAGTTGCTACTTACAATGTTTCTAGACTTTGTGGTGCAGGAACTGTAAAACTTGCAATGGATATTACTTTTGATGATGGTTATCCTGAAGAAATTGCTTGGAGAATTTTAGATGCTACAGGAGCAACTGTAATAGCAAGTGCTACTCCATTCGGTTATGGTGCATATGCTGATTTAGAAGACGGTATTTCTGTTGCTGCTGGGTGTTTACCTGAAGGAGATTATACACTAGAAGTATATGATTCTTATGGTGATGGAGGTCATGGTTACAGCGTTAAAGCCAACGGGGCTACTATCGCAACAATAGCGCAAGATAGTTTTACAAGTTCTGCAGCTATAGCTTTTACTTTATAATATTTTAAATATTTAAGCGAAAGAACCACCTCTAACGAGGTGGTTTTTTTTTACAATAAATTCAACTACATTTGCAGCATGGAAGAAAACACTACTATTTTTGGTATTAGAGCAATTATTGAGGCTATTGAAAGTGATGCATCAATTAACAAAGTATATCTACAAAAAGGACTTAGAGGCGAGTTATTTTTTGAATTAGATAAGTTATTACGAAAAAACAAAGTATCAACTAGTGTTGTTCCTATAGAAAAACTTGATAGATTGTCTAAGCACAGCAATCATCAAGGAGCTGTTGCTAAAATTTCTCCTGTAGATTTTCATGATTTAGAAATATTAATTGAAACTACTTTAGAGTCTGATAAAATGCCTTTGTTTTTATTATTAGATCAGGTATCTGATGTACGTAATTTTGGTGCTATTATTAGAACTGCTGAATGTACTGGTGTTAACGGAATTATCATTCAAAAAAGTGGTAGTGCTCCTGTAAATGCTGAAACTATAAAAACATCAGCTGGTGCAGCTTTTAAAATACCTATCTGTAAAGTAGATCATATTAAAGATGCTATGTTTCAATTACAAGCGGCAGATATAAAAATGGTTGCTGCTAGCGAAAAAACAGAAGATTCTATTTTTGATGTTGATTTAAATCAACCAATGGCAATTGTAATGGGATCTGAGCACAAAGGTGTAAGTTCTTCTGTTTTAAAAATGGTAGATTACAAAGCCAAATTGCCTTTACTTGGTGAAATTGAATCTTTAAATGTTTCTGTTGCCTGTGGTGTATTTCTATATGAAACACTAAGACAACGACAATAATATAAATAAAAAACCTGCTGTATAGCAGGTTTTTTTTATTCTTCTTTATAAAAATACTTATAATGTATTTCTGGTAATTTAGTTAATTCAACCTCTTCGTTAATTTCAGGTGGCATATAGTTACCTTCTTCATCAAACAAATCGTCAAAATCAGTTTTAGAAAACTGATATTTCTCTTTTACTATACCTATATTTCTATAAAAAACAGCTAAAATAAGGCCGGATATCAAACCAGAAAGATGACCTTCCCAAGACATACCTTCTTTAATTGGTAATACATACCAAATCATACTTCCGTAGAGAAAAATTATAATTAACGATACTGCTACCAATCGATAGTGTTTTCTTATTATTCCACTAAAAAAAACAAAACTAAAAAGCAAATAAACGATTCCACTAGCACCAATATGGTATGAACTAGTAGCAATAATCCAAGTTAAAAAACCTGTTAATAAAGCTCCTGAAATTAAAACTTTTAGCGCTACCTTATTATAAAAATAAAAAAGACAAGTAGAAAGCACAAATAAAGGAACCGAGTTATTAAAAAGGTGACTAGTATCACTATGTATAAATGGAGATGCTAAAACACCTCTTAGACCATAAATTTTTCTGGGTGCTACACCGTATTTATTAAAATTTAAACCGAAAGTAATTTCTATCCAATAAATAAACCATATTAGAAAAACAAAAATAAACGGAATAAGAAAAATGTTGTTCGAAAATTTTAATTGAGTAACTGTTTTCATCGGTATGAAAATAACAAAAATAAATCCAAACAACAATTTCGGAACATCTGTCATAAATCTTTTATATTTTTACATCATGAATGAACCTTTGGCAGAAAGAATACGTCCACAAAAATTATCAGATTATATTAGTCAACAACACCTGGTTGGCGAAAGCGGAATTTTAACAAATCATATTAAACAAGGCATCATTCCTTCTTTAATTCTTTGGGGACCTCCTGGTATCGGAAAAACAACATTAGCAAATATTATTGCCAATGAATCTGGCCGTCCTTTTTACACCTTAAGTGCAATAAGTTCGGGCGTGAAAGATGTTAGAGAAGTCATTGAAAAAGCTAAAAAAAGTGGTGGATTGTTTACACAAAAAAATCCTATTCTATTTATTGATGAAATTCATCGTTTTAGTAAATCTCAGCAAGATTCACTCTTAGCCGCCGTAGAAAAAGGATGGGTTACTTTAGTCGGCGCAACAACTGAAAACCCTAGTTTTGAAGTGATACCTGCCCTACTCTCTCGTTGTCAGGTATATATTTTAAATTCTTTTGATAAAAATGATTTAATAGCTCTTTTGAACAGAGCGATGAAAAAAGACGATCTTATATCACAAAAAAAGATAACACTAAAAGAAACCGATGCCTTATTGCAAGTATCAGGAGGAGATGCTCGTAAATTATTAAATATTTTTGAATTATTAGTAGCCGCTGATGATGAGATTGAAATTACAAATGAATTAGTTTTATCTAAAATTCAGAAAAACAACGTTCGTTACGATAAAACTGGCGAGCAACATTACGATATTGTTTCGGCTTTCATAAAATCGATAAGAGGTAGTGATCCTAACGGTGCTGTGTATTGGTTGGCAAGAATGATTGAAGGAGGCGAAGATGTAAAATTTATTGCCCGTAGGCTTATTATTGCTGCTTCAGAAGATATTGGTAACGCAAACCCTACTGCCTTTATTATGGCCAATAATACATTCCAGGCTGTGTCTGTAATTGGTTATCCTGAATCTAGGATTATATTAAGTCAATGCGCTATTTACTTAGCTAATTCTGCAAAAAGTAATGCTTCTTATATGGCAATTGGCGAAGCTCAGAACTTAGTAAGAACAACAGGTGATTTATCAATTCCGTTGCACTTAAGAAATGCTCCCACAAAACTAATGAAAGATTTAGATTATGGTAAAGAGTACCAATATTCACATAATTATGCTGGTAACTTTGTTAGCCAAGAGTTTTTACCTGATGAAATTAAGAACACTAAATTATATGAACCTGGTAATAATGCTAGAGAAAATCAGTTTAGAGAATTATTAAAACAACGCTGGAAGGATAAATATAATTATTAAAAAAGAGCGCTAAAATAGCGCTCTTTTTTAATATTATTTTAAATAGAAATTAAAATTTAACTTCGTATTTCTCAATAACTTTTATACTTTCTTTATAATATTCAGCAATCCAAATACCATTACTTTGATACAAGATTCCATTTTTATCCTTCAGTATAAAAACATCTTTCACATTTGTTATTAATATTTGAAAAATAACTTCTGGTTTTGTATTTACCAATTGAAATCCGTTAGGTATTGATTGCGCATATAAACTTGTAGCTTTTGTTTCATTAACAATATTCTCTACAACTATTGTAGCTTCTATAACTTTAGGTTTAGTTTCATTTATACTTAGAACAGATTCATCAACTTCTTCCCCTTTAAAAGGAACATAGCTATACTTTAAAGCTTCGATAGATTTAAAAGCATCTCGTAAAGACTCATGATAAGCCTTTTTGTAATCTTTCTGATTACTTTTTCCTTCTTTAGATGAAAAAACAACATTATTAAAACAATCTTTAAATTCTATAGTGCTTTTAGTTGTAAATAAACCTGAATTATCTCTAACTGATACTATCAAAGCCAAACATCTATTTTTAGATAAATCTTTAGGTAATTTCTCATCCGATAAAATAGCCGTAAAACCATATTTATTGAATAAAAACTTGGTTAATGAACTTGTTTGATATTGATCATCTTTTTTAACAAAATCAAATTTCTTAGGCACAATTACATACTTATAGTTGTTAATTTTTTTTTGAGCAAAGATTGATGCTGATAGCATCAAAAAAATAAAAAGTAATTTATTCATGTTTATTATAAATTATATAAAAATTATTTTACAAATATTGTTTTAATTGCAATAATGATTGAATATTTACCACTCCTTTTTTAGGTGTAGTTTCATTTGTAAAATGAATCGCTAACATACCACAATTTAAAGCACCTAAAATATCTGCTTCATAACTATCTCCTATCATTATAGCTTCTTTTGCTATTGTTTCTGCTTTCATTAAGGCAAACTCAAATACTTTAGGGTTTGGTTTCTTAACACCCACACTTTCCGAAGTAATAACTTCTTTAAAATAGGTGTCTATTCCTGCTTTTTGCATCTTTAAATTTTGAACCTCTTCAAAACCATTCGTAATGATATGCAATTCATATTTAGTTTTTAAATACTCTAAAACCTCCACAGTTCCTTCAAACAAATGATTATAATTAGGTAAGTATTTAATATAATCTTCAGAAATGATACTAATTAAATCGTCTGATATTTTATAGTTTAAAGCATCAAAAGTTTCTTTTAACCTACCATATCTTAAAGTTGATTTCGATACTTTTTCATCTCTATATAGCTTCCAGTATTTTAAATTAATAGGTAAATAAATGTTTAAAAATTCATCTACCTTCAATTTTACACCCTGCTCTTCAATAATTTGTTTAAAGGTTAGTTTTGAATTTTTATCAAAATCCCAAAGTGTGTGATCTAAATCAAAAAAAATATGTTTTATATTCATACTAATATAGTGCCCAAAAAGGGTTTTAATTAATTTCTAACTATTTTAAGCATCGAACTATATACCCGCCTCCAACCTTTCCATCGTTGATAATTACCTAAAATTTCATTATGAAAAACGGTAATAAAAAGTCCGTTTACAGCTTTCACTTCGTTTTTAAGATCTCTAATTTTACCTAATGACTGTTTCGGTGTCAGCTTCAGGTAATCATTTAAAGTTGTATCAATTAAAGCAAACGGAAATACTTTTAAAGGTGTTTGAATTTCAAATTCTAAATCGTAAAAATAAAAAGGAGTACAGGTTCCTGCCCTAAAACCAGTATGACTTGCATATCCCATCGAATAATCTTCCTCTATCTCTAAATCGATTAAATTCTGATATGTTTCAGGCAAAGATAATCGTAAATAATGCTGTCGTGAACGGCGTATTGGCATATTTATAATGTTTTCTAACCGTTCTTTTTCTTTCTTTAACATATCACTATTATTCATAGTGTAATATGATGGGTGTAAACCTACCCGAGCATAATCTACCGTGTCTTTTATTAAGAGCTTAAACTTTCTTTTTGATGCTGATACATTGGTATCAAAAGTAGTATAATCACCTATTAGGAAGAAAAAAATAGTTCTTACTTCATATATTTTTTTTAACTCTATTATTGATTTAAAAGTATTAAAAGGATCTCTTTTTATATTAAACAAAACTGCTAACCTATCCCAAATTGTAAATATTTTTAAATGTGATGCATCTTTTAAAAACCCACCTACAGTTCTAACAAAACTTTTATACTTGTATGCAAAAGCATTGTCTACATCAACTGTAGAGATATATTGATATTTTCTTACAGAATGCTCATAATCGGGGAACTTAACTTTTAAAGTTTCTAAAAATTTATATGCCCAAATATCAACTACTGGCTTTTCTAAAAAACCATGTTTAAAAGCAATACTATTTTTTGCCGTAAATCGTCCATGTTCATCTTTTACTTGTGGTAAATACTCTTCATATCTAGATACCAAATAAAAGCTTGCAGCAAAAATATCAAAAGGTATTTCTGATTGTTCGTCTGTTGGAAAAAAGCAAGGAATATCATCCCATTTTTTAAAAATCACTTCAAAATCTTTCACTCCTTGCTGAAACAATAATTCGTTACTTTTTACAAAAAACTCTTTTCCTAAAGCTACGTTTGTATACGAAAACTTAGGTCCATTATACGCAACAAACTCTTCTACTTTACCTGTAAAATCGATAGGAATTTGCAGTATGCGTGTAAAAATATGCTTAAAAACATACCGAACACGAGGCGTAATTTTATGAGTATAAATAAGTATCATAGTATTAAAGATATGTGCAAACTACTATAGTATACCTTCGTCTGCAAAGCTAAAATACGTTTTTTCAGTAATTATTAAATGGTCTAAGAGTTTTATATCTAAAGTAGCTCCAGCTTCTTTAATTTTATTGGTAAGTTCAATATCTGATTTACTAGGGCTTAATTTTCCTGACGGATGATTATGAGATACAATAATACCTACTGCTGATAACTTTAATGCCTTTTGATATAACAATCGTACATCTACCAAAGTTGCCGTAAAACCTCCTTTACTTAATTGATGTTTTGCTAATATTTTATTTGAATTATTTAAATACAACACCCAAAACTCTTCATGTTCTAAATCTCCTAAAAACGGTTGTAATATGGTAGCGGCGTCTAATGAGCTTTTTATTTTTGAAACCGTATTACTTTCTTTAAACTGTCTTCTTTTCCCGAACTCTAAGGCTGTTATTATTGAAATTGCCTTTGCCTCCCCTATTCCTTTAAATTCCATTAATTCTTCAATAGATAATTTTGCTAAAGTGTTTAAATCATGATTTACAGAGGCTAATATTTTTTGAGACAACGCAACCGCACTTTCTTCTCTATTACCTGAACCTATTAAAATAGCAACTAACTCTGCATCCGATAAAACAGATTTACCTTTTAGCATTAATTTTTCACGAGGCCTATCATCTAAAGCCCAAGATTTAATTGATATCTTTTTCATCTATTACAGTATCAGAATTATAGATAAATATAATTCATTTTTTGCACAACCAAAAGAAGCACAGTATCTTTGCATTCTATCATTTTTCAAACTTACATATGAAAATTATAATAGCCGGAGCAGGAAGCGTAGGTTTTCACTTGGCTAAACTCCTTTCTTACGAATCTCAAGATACTTTTGTGATTGATTTTGACGGCGAAAAGCTGAATTATATCAATAATCATTTAGATGTAATTACCAAAAAAGGAGATGCAACTTCTATTAAGTTATTAAAAGAAATTGGTATTGGTTCTGCTGATTTATTATTGGCTGTTACCGAGAGTCAAAACACCAACTTCGCCATATCTGTAATAGGTAAAGCATTAGGTGTAAAAAAGACAATTGCAAGAATAAACAACCCCGAGTTTTTAAAAAATGATAGTATCAATTTTAAAGATTTTGGAGTAGATTTCATGATTTCTCCAGAAGCTTTAGCTGCTGAAGAAATAAAATTACTTTTAAATCAATCCTCTTTTAATGATACTGTTGCCTTTGAAAATGGTGTCTTTAATATTATGGGAACTGCCCTTGGTTATAAATCAAAAATATTAGATCTAACGGTTAGAGAAGCTAAAGAAAAATTTAGTTTAGTCGATTTTATTACCATTGCAATAAAGCGAGAAGGAATAGCACAAACTATTATTCCTCGTGGTGATACTACCTATAAAATGAACGATCAAGTTTATTTTTCAGTACCAAATTATAGTATATCTAAACTATATCCTATTATTGGAAAAGAACATGTTAACATTAAAAATGTTATGATTCTTGGCGGTAGTAGTATTGGTAGAAAAACAGCAAGAAGTCTTTGTAAAGATAATTTTAAAGTAAAATTAATAGAACGTAAAAGAGAAAAGGCATTAAGCCTTGCTGAAGATTTAATGGATACGTTAGTTGTTCATGGTGACGGTAGAAATATAGAACTTTTAGAAGGTGAAAATATTCGAGAAATGGATGCTTTTGTTGCCGTTACTGGTGATTCTGAAACCAATATTATGTCTTGTTTAGTTGCAAAATCTAAAGGTGTTAAAAAAACAGTCGCTTTAGTTGAAAATATGGATTATATAAACATATCGCAAACTATAGGTATAGATACGCTTATTAATAAAAAATTAATTGCTGCTAGTAGCATTTTTCGTCACATCCGTAAAGGAGATATATTAGCTTTAGCTAATTTACATAATATTGATGCCGAAGTTTTTGAGTTTGAAGTACCATCAAATGCTAAAGTAACAGAAAAGCCTATTAAAGATTTACGTTTTCCGAGAGAAGCAGTTTTTGGAGGTGTAATTAGAGATGGTAAACCTCATATGTCTTTTGGAGATTTTCAATTAAAAGGAGGAGATAAAGCTATCGTTTTTTGTTTACCAGAGGCAATATCAGTAGTAGAAGACTTATTTAAATAATGGAAAACCTTAATCGAAAATTAATTTATCGTTTTTTAGGTGTAACCGCTATTCTTAACGGTTTATTCATGTGGCTTTCATTACCTTTTAGCTTTTATTATGATGAAAATTGTAAATGGGGAATTTTAAATGCGGGTGTTATTACTATTGCGATTGGCTCAATTCTCTATTTTTTTAACAAGCCTGATAATAAAAAAATTCAAAAAAAAGAAGGGTATCTTATAGTTACCTTCGGATGGCTTACGCTGTCTATTACAGGTATGCTACCTTATTTATTATCTGGTAGTATTCCTAGTATTACAAATGCTTTCTTTGAAACAATATCTGGTTATTCAACAACAGGTTCATCTATCTTAACAGATATAGAATCTATGCCTAAAGGAATTCTTTTTTGGCGTAGTGCAACACATTGGATTGGTGGTATGGGTATTATTGTACTAACCATTGCAATATTGCCTTTATTAGGTATTGGAGGAATGCAATTATTTATGGCGGAAGCTCCAGGACCGTCGGCAGATAAATTACACCCACGTATTACAGACACTGCTAAGCGATTATGGCAAATTTATGTACTACTTACTATTGTTGAACTCTTACTTTTAAAAGTAGCAGGTATGAATTGGTTTGATGCCATTAACCATGCTATGGCAACGGTTAGTACTGGTGGATTCTCAACTAAAAACGCAAGTGTTGCTCATTGGAATGGTTCTCCTTTAATTCAATATATTATTATATTTTTCATGTTTGTAGCAGGTACTAATTTTGTACTAACTTATTTTGCTTTAAAAGGAAAATTCAGGAAAGTAATTCAGAGTGAAGAATTTAAATATTATTTATTTGGTACATTAACCATATCTGCAATTATTGCGGTTATGATTATTTTTTATCAAGATCCGGCTTTACAAACTTCTATCGATCACCCAATGGTTTTCGGAAAGGTAGAAAGTGCTGTTAGACATGCGTTATTTTCTGTAATTTCAGTTGTAACTACAACCGGATTTGTAACTGCCGATTTTACAATGTGGAGCTTTTTTGTAACAGCAATGTTCTTCTCTTTATTCTTCTTGGGTGGATCAGCAGGGTCTACTTCTGGTGGTGTAAAAATTGTTCGCCATATTGTAATGCTTAAAAACAGCTTTTTAGAATTTAAAAAATCATTACATCCTAATGCTATTATCCCCGTTCGTTATGATGGTAAAGCCGTAAAACAAACCATTGTATTTAACATACTTTCGTTCTTTGTTGTATACATGCTTATTTTTATATCAGGTACAGTAGTATTAACTTTTTTTGGTTTAGATTTTTATTCAGCCTTAGGCGCATGTGCATCGTCTTTGGGTAATATCGGACCTGCAATAGGAACTGTAAGCCCCGTAGATAATTTTAATCATTTATCTATCGGAGCAAAATGGTTCTGCTCTTTCCTAATGTTAATTGGTCGTTTAGAGCTTTTTACTGTATTAATATTATTAACCCCATTCTTCTGGCGTAAAAGTTAATTACGCTTATTAGTTTTTTTCTTTGTAAAATGTTTTCTTTAAAGAAAACGTTTTTCCTATACCTTTTATATTATTCTTTATGCCTTTAATTTATACGCTTAAGGAATTTTTTACTATTTCTATTACCTCTATTCCTAAATTTGAGTACAGAAGACACGTACACAACATATTCTTTTTTACTTTAATAGTAAAGAGATTAACATCAATGTCTTTAGAGAAAAAAAATATTAATAAACTAAATTTTACACATTATGATATTAAAAATAAAATTTTTAGGATTACTATTTATTTGCTTACTATCAGCAACCACTAGTAACGCACAAGAAACAATGTTAGCCGAAGTTAAAATATTTGCTGGAAATTTTGCTCCAAGAGGATGGGCTTTTTGTGACGGACAATTGCTATCTATAGCACAAAATCAGGCACTATTTTCTTTACTAGGAACCACCTATGGAGGTGACGGAAGAACTTCTTTTGGCTTACCAGATTTACGTGGTAGAGTTGCTATAGGACCTAGAAGCGGACCAGGATTATCTGACTACGGATTAGGACAAAAAGGAGGAACACAATCAAACTTTTTAAATTCAACGCAACTACCTTCGCACAATCATCTTGTTATTATTAATAACAATGGTACTGTAAGTATTCCTGTAAATACTGAAGCTGGAAATGAAGATGAAGCAAATCCTGGAGCAGGGGTATTAGCTAATACAGGCGCAGATAATTTTTCCTCTGAAGCAACAGCAACAGCGCAATATTCTGGAAGTCCTATAGCTATTCAAGGTATTACTGCTAGCACAGCAAACACGGGGGCTAATCAACCTATAGAAAACAGACAACCATATTTAGCTATCAATTATATTATAGCTACTCAAGGTCTTTTTCCTAGTAGAAATTAATAATCAAACTTTATTAAGTTATGAAATTAAAAACTAAATATATCGGGCTTTTCTTAATTTGTCTTTTGTTTGCTATTAAAAGTAATGCTCAAGAAGGCTTAATTGGAGAGATTAAATTATTCGCTGGAAATTTTGCTCCTAGAGGCTGGGCTTTTTGTGATGGACAAATAATGTCCATCTCACAAAATACTGCCTTATTTTCAATTCTAGGAACCATTTACGGTGGAGACGGAAGAACTACTTATGCATTGCCTGATTTAAGAGGTAGAGCTCCTATTGGCCCTAGAACAGGGCCAGGTTTATCAAACTATAGACAAGGTACAAAAGGAGGAAAAGAATTAAACGTTTTAAATTCAACACAATTACCTTCTCACAATCACAGTGTTATTATTAATAACAATGGTACGGTAAGTATTCCTGTGAATACTGAAGCAGGAAATGAAGATGAAGCAAATCCAGGTGGAGGAGTATTAGCGAACACAGGTGCAGATAACTTCTCATCTGAATTTACAGCAACAGCGAAATACAATGCTAGTACTATAACTGTTCAAGGTATTAGCGCTAGTACAACCAATACAGGATCGAACCTCTCTGTTGATAATAAACAACCATATTTAGCTTCAAACTATATTATATGTCTTTTTGGGGTCTACCCTAATAGGCAATAAATTATTTATGCTACAAATTAAATTTCAATAAAGTTCCTAATTATTTTTTAGAGAACTTTATTGAAATTACTTATATTTACCTAAAAATCAAGCAAATGACAAAAAAAATTACTCTAACAACAATAAAGATATTCAGTCTTTTTTTATTGTTTTTAACCGCAAATACCATTCATGCTCAGCAAGGTGATAATGGTACAATTGATGTTCCTGGCGATATTGCTATAATTGCTTTTAACAAAGTTTTTACACCAACATCAAAATCAGATTATGCTTTTTTACTATTGGATGATTGTATAAATCTTACTACCATTGTTTTTGATGACGAGGAATGGACAGGAAGTGCTTTTGGTTCACCTATAGGAGAGGGTGCAAATACTTGGATAAATGATACGGGTAGTACAATACTAAAAGGAACCGTTATTCAAATAAGTAGTGGAAATGATCTACCAACAGCATCTATGGGTTCCGTTACTGAATCAGATTCTGGTTTTAACTTAGCTGCTGGAGATCAATTATATGCCTATTTTGGCACAAGAGCTGCTCCAACTACATTTTTAGCGTTTTATGGAGAACTAACACCTACTAATGGAGAAATAGCTGTTTTATCAGGAACAGGGCTTGTAGCTGGAAGCACTGCTATATCGTCTAGTAACTTAGGCTATTATTCTGGATCTACAGTATGTAACGGAAGTACAGCTGACTGCTTAAACGCAATCAGTAATCCTCCTACAGGATGGACAACGGGTGAGTTTAATTTCCCAACAGGGGTTCCTTCTTCTTTTACAGGTAGTACTTTTGCAGCACCTAACACAGCGCCAGTAGCTACAGCATTTAGCACGCCAACAGTTGCAGAAGACGCTATGAATGTTACTCTATCAGGGGCAAGTATTTCAGATGCAGAGACAGCAGACACACAAACTGTAACTGTAACAAGTACAGGTGGTACTATTACTTTAGGTGGTTCTACAAGTGCTAGTGTAATGACTTCTGGAAATGCAGCTACAGTTACTACAGCTTTAAATGGCGCTACTTTTACACCTACAACAAATTTTAACGGCGCAGCAAGTATCAGCATTGTTTCAAACGATGGTACAGTAGCCTCTAATACAGCCACAGTAAATTTCACAGTTTCATCTGTAAATGACGAACCAAGTTTTACAGTAAGCCCGAAAGAAGTGGTTGATGAAGATGCAGGCCCACAAACTGTAACAGGTTTTGCAACAGCTTTAGAAGATGGAGATGCAGAAGTAACACAAACACTTCTTTTTAATGTGTCTAATAATAATAATGGCTTATTTAGTGCACAACCAGCTATTGATGCATCAGGTAATTTAACCTATACTACAGCAACTAATCTTTTTGGTACTGCAACAGTTATGGTAAACATTATGGATAATGGTGGCACAGCGAATGCTGGTGACGATGACACTTCAGATAATAGAACATTTACTATTACAGTAAATCAAGTAAATGATACTCCTGTTGTTATTACAAGTATTTCTGATGATACAGGATCAAGTAATACTGATTATATTACCAATGATAATAAACCAACTGTAAATGGTACAGCAGAACCAGGTAGTATAATTACTTTAATTATAAACGGTCTTCCAACAACTACTTTTGGAGTAACAGCAACAACAAATTCAATGGGAGTTTTCGCTTTTCGTTTTCCTGCCGTTTTTGGTTCTTTGCAAAACAACGCTACAGCTACGATATCAGCGCGTGCTGAATTGAATCGTATAACTTTAAGCTCACCAAATCAACCTGTAACTGTTGATATTTCTGCTCCAATAATTTCAAGTATAACTCGTCAAAATCCTACAACAAGCTCTACAAATACAGATGCTTTAGTGTGGGATGTAACTTTTGATAATGCAGTAGTCGATGTGGATACTACAGATTTTGCAGTAATAGGAACTACAGCTACAGTTTCTTCGATAACTAACCCTAGTGGAAATACATACAGAGTAACAGTTTCTGGTGGCGATTTAGCTGGTTTGAATGCCACTGTTACTTTAGGATTTAACGGAGGTCAAAATATTACTGATATCGCTGGTAATACATTAACTAATTTAACACCAACAGGAACTAACAGTGATAATTTTGTAGTAGATAATACCAACCCACTTATCAGTAGTATAACTCTTCAGAGTCCAACAACAAACCCAACAAATGCTGATGCTTTAGCTTGGGATGTAACTTTTGATGGTGCAGTTTCGAATGTGGATGCAACAGATTTCACTGTTAGTGGAACAACTGCTACAGTTGCTTCGGTAACTAACCCTAGTGGAAATACATATAGAGTAACAGTTTCTGGTGGCGATTTAGCTGGTTTGAATGCCACTGTTACTTTAGGATTTAACGGAGGTCAAAATATTACTGATATCGCTGGTAATACATTAACTAATTTAACACCAACAGGAACTAACAGTGATAATTTTGTAGTAGATAATACCAACCCACTTATCAGTAGTATAACTCTTCAGAGTCCAACAACAAACCCAACAAATGCTGATACTTTAGCTTGGGATGTAACTTTTGATGGTGTAGTAACCAATGTGGATGCAACAGATTTCGCTGTAAGTGGAACAACAGCTACAGTTGCTTCGGTAACTAACCCTAGTGGTAATGTTTATCGTGTTATGGTTTCTGGTGGAGATTTAGCTGGGTTAAATGGAACAGTAACTTTAGGATTTTCTGGTGGTCAAAACATTGCTGATGCTTCAGGTAATACATTAACTAATTTAACACCTACAGGAACTAACAATAATACTTTTGTAATAGACAATACACCTCCAGTGTATACTTGGACAGGAGTATCCAATAGTACATGGGGAGTCTCGTCAAATTGGAACCCAACAAATGTTCCTCCTGCGAATGCAGATATTATTATTCCTAGTGGTTTAAATAATTACCCTACAGCCAATGTTGCGGTAACATTTAATTCATTAACTATTAATTCAGGAGCTACTTTTAAGCCAAACAGCACTGTTACAGGGCCTGTTACTTATAAAAGAAACTTACCTACTACTAACTGGTATTTAGTTGCGGCACCGGTTAATGGTGAAACGCAACAAGACGTTATTGCAAGCCATACTTTTGCGAACGGAACAGGAAGTAATATTGGTCTTGGAGGATACTTAAATAATACCGGACCAAGTTGGATATATTCTACTGCTACTTCTACAGGAGCTATTCCTTCAGGAATTGGAATCTCTATGAAATTAACTGTACCTGGTGATGTATCTATCACAGGTAGTATAAACACATCTAATGTTAGCTTTCCTGTTAATCAAGGAACTAGAGATAACTTTAACTTATTAGGTAATCCTTATACTTCATATATAAATTCAGCTGCCTTTACTACCACAAATACAACTGTTCTTACAGAGGAAACAATTTGGTTATGGGATGGAACGCAATATGTAACATATAATGCTGTTAGTCCTATAGAAATTGCACCTGCGCAAGGGTTCTTTGTTGAGGCGAGTACTAATAATACTGTTTTATATAGCACAAGTAATAGAAGTCATCAAAATACTGATACTTTTATGAGACAAACTCCAAAAACTTCTTTTGAGCTATTTGTAGAAAATGATGCAAGTAAAAAATCAACTAAAGTATTTTACGTAGCTAACAAGACTACTGGTTTTGATAACGGCTATGATTCTAAAATATTTAGTGGTGTAAAAGAAGATTTTACTATATATACTGAGTTGTTAGAAAACAATAAAGGTAAAAAACTAGCTATTCAAACCTTACCAAATACTAATTTAGAAACAATGGTAATACCTATTGGGTTAACTACTGAAGCTGGAAAGGAATTAACATTTTCTGTTAGCTCTAAAAACCTTCCTGAAGGAATGGATGTATATTTAGAAGATAGAATTGCAAATACTTTTACAAATCTTTCTCAGGGTAATTATAAAATAACTGTAAAGAACACTAGTAAATCAACTGGGCAGTTTTATATTCATACTACTTCTAAAAAATTAGAGAATATACCTACTACACAAGAGTTACAAAATGTAAGTATTTATAGATCTACTAACAATACCTTAATTGTTGCTGGTTTACAAACTGATAATGCATCGTTAAACATTTACTCTATTTTGGGTAAAAAAATAATTAGCACACAATTTAAATCTACAGGAGTTCATATAATTAAATTACCAGAAATATCTAAGGGAGTTTACATTGTAGAATTAAAATCAGATTTAGGTAAAATTAGTAAGAAAATTATTTTAGAATAATATACAGCATCATGAAAAAACAAATTAAAAATAATAGTGAAGACATCTCTAGAAAAGAGGCTCTAAAAAAAATAGGTGGTTATGGTAAGTATGCAGCTTTAACCGCTTTAGGAACTTATCTTATTTTAAGTCCACAAAAAGCACAAGCACAAAGCCCTGGAGCTCCAGGAGAAGGCTTTTAATATCTTTTTATTTTTTTAACAATAAAACCCCGATTGTATCGGGGTTTTATTATTTTTACTACCTATGATTTTACAGCGAACACTAGAAAACAAAACTATCTTATGGCTTCAAAACAGCAACCAATACTTAATAGTAAAACCTATTGTTGCTGAGATTATTTCTCTTTTAAACAATCAAGTTACTAAAGAAGAAATCATAACTGCTTTATCTGATAAAAACAGCACCACAAACCACAAACTATCTGTTATTATAGATGATATTTCTAAATTATTAACCACACCGTCAAAGGAAAAACCTAATAATTATTTAGTTAAAAAACCTCAACTATTTCAACACCAATCTTATTATAAAATTAATGATGTTATTATTCATGTTCACTATTCTACCGAATATGAACGATTTTTAGTACATCCAAAATTTGCACACTTAGAAACTAGTAAACCTGAAGGTAAAATAGATTCATTTCATGTGTATAGTAACGACCAGCATATTTCTTTCTCTATAAATAATGAAGTTATAGAAACTTGGCTATTAAAAGATGTTCACTTTTTTCAGGGAAAATTTTCCATGAAAATAGTAGAACACATGCATCAAAAAATAGAAGATGAATGGCTTGGTGTTTTTCATGCATCTGCTATTAGTAATGGTATATCTTCAATGCTTTTTTTAGGCGATTCTGGCAACGGAAAAAGTACTTCTTTAGCGTTGTTACAAGCAAACGGTTTTACTTGCTTAGCAGATGACTTTGTTCCTGTTGCTGCTAAAAATAAACATATATATAGTTTTCCTTCTGCAATTTCTATTAAAAAAAATAGTTTACAAACACTATTACCAATATATCCTGAGCTAGAAAATTCTGCTGAATATCATTTTAAAAGATTGAATAAAATTGTTCGCTACATTGTACCTAACAACAATGATTACAAGCAAAAATTACCTTGTAAAGCATTGGTTTTTATTAAATATAAAAAAGATAGCGATATAGCTATTTCTAAAATTTCTAACCTAAATGCTTTAGAGCAATTAGTACCCGATTCATGGCTTTCACCTAAAATAGAAAATGCAAGTATTTTTTTAGATTGGTTTCTAAAAATTCCTTGCTACCAACTTACTTATTCTGATAATACAAAAATGATAAATACAGTCACTAAAATTTTTAATGATGACTTATAAAGAAACATTATTATTCGTTGGTAAATGCCTTACAATTACACATGAAAAACACAATCGTGAATTAGTTGAGCAATTATTAAAAACAGGAAATGTAAATTGGGACAATGTGGTAAAATTAAGCACATCTCATTATGTTTTTCCTGCTTTGTACTGTAATTTAAAACGGACTGATTTTTTACATTACTTACCTAATGATTTGGTTGCTTACATGCAGCATATAACAGCTTTAAACCGCACTAGAAATTCTGAAATTATAGCTGAAGCCAAAGAAATAAATGAGTTACTTCTTAAAAATAATATCACACCTATATTTTTAAAAGGGACAGGGAACTTACTTGATAACCTTTACGAAGATATTGCAGAGCGCATGGTTGGGGATATTGATTTTTTGGTTGATAAAAAGGAGTTTAAAAGAACTGTAAACATCTTAAAAAAAAGCGGGTATTCTCAAAAAAACGAAAAAAATATTGATAACACAATTCTTAATCGTCATTACCCTAAAATGACAAAAAAAAAGAAAACTGCAGCTATTGAAATACACTATAAAATGGTTACAAACAATGATTGGTTTAATTATAACTATGTATATACCGATATAAAAAAACTACCAGATACAACCACTGTACTTTCCTTTAATAATCAATTACTTTTAACGTGCTTTAACAAACAGATTAACGATAAAGCACAATGGACGAAAAATATTTCATTTAGGAATTCTTATGATTTATACTTACTCTCTAAGTTTACAAAAGTTAACAAAATACTTTCTATTACAAAAAAACCAGAAATAAGTTTCTTTACAAACTTCGTAGCCAGCACTTATCACTTTTTTAACCAACCAAATTCTTTAGAATATGTTAAAACAAATCAGTCTGAAAACTATGTAAATAAACAACTATATTTTATAGAACATCCAAAAAAAAGTGCTTTTAATCAAAAAAAGTGGGAATTATATTTTCTATATCATCATCGTTTTTCTGTTATTTTAAAAGCTATATATTTAAAAGAATACAGAACATATTTACTCAAAAGATTATTTAATTAACCAACCTCTTAACTTCATCAAAATCCAATCCTCCATAATTACCAGAACTCATTAGTAATAAAGCAGTATTTTCTAAATTCTGATTAAATAAGTACTCTTTAAACTCAGCAGGATTCGTATATATAATTAAATCATCACGTTTAAAAGCACCTGCAATTTGTTGTTCTGTAACCTCTTCTAGTTGCTTAATTTTTACTGCGTGTGGTGAATAAAACACTACTGCTTTGTCTGCTTTATCTAAAACACCTTTATACTCTGCTAAAAACTCAGCATTTAAACTAGAGTATGTATGCAATTCTAAACACGCTAATACTGTTCTCTCTGAATACTGTTTTTTAACCGCAATAGTTGTTGCTGCTACTTTACTAGGGCTATGCGCAAAATCTTTAAAAATTACTGATGTTTTATTTTCTGTAATTTTCTCTAATCGCTTACTTGCTCCTTTAAAACTAGCGATCGCTTCATAAAAATCATCTTCATCAACACCCATGTGCTGACAAATCCACTTTGCTCCTGCTAAGTTTTGTAAATTATGATCACCAAAAATTTCTAAAGGTAAATCTCCATCCGGAGTATCTAAATACGTAATTCCGTTATCAATAAAATAAGTAGGTGTTTTGTATGGATATTTTTTTATCGGATGGTTCGAGTTCTCTACAACTTCTTTTAAAATAGTATCCTCTTCATTATATACCATTATTCCGCCATTGGTAAGCGAATCTGTAAATATCTTAAACTGCGATACATAATTATCAAACGTCGGAAATACATTAATATGATCCCAAGCAATTCCTGTTAACAACGCAATATTTGGCTTGTATAAATGAAATTTCGGACGCATATCTATAGGAGAACTTAAATACTCATCTCCTTCTAAAACAATAAACTCATTTTCTTCAGTTAAATGCACCATGGTATCGAAGCCTTCTAACTGTGCTCCTACCATGTAATCAACTTCTCTTTCATGATAATTCAACACATGTAAAATCATTGAAGTAATGGTAGTTTTTCCGTGAGAACCACCAATTACTACACGTGTTTTATCTTTAGATTGCTCGTATAAAAATTCTGGATATGAATATATTTTAATACCTAACTCTTGGGCTTTCAACAACTCAACATTATCTTTCTTGGCATGCATTCCTAAAACAATCGCATCTAAATCGGTATTGATTTTTTCTGGAAACCAACCAAATTTTTCTGGTAATAATCCACGTTTTGCTAAACGAGATTTAGAAGGATCGTGAATTGTATCGTCGCTTCCTGTAATTTGGTATCCTTTTTGGTATAAAGCAATTGCTAAATTGTGCATTGCACTTCCACCGATGGCTATAAAATGAATTTTCATGTTTTAGGTATCTCTAGTATAAAGCAAAAATACAAAACCCTGTTAAAATTTAAGTATCTTTAAATCGAAACTCATTGAAAAGTTATGTTCACGCATTCAAATACTAATTTTACAAAGTTTTGGTTGTTATATTTAAGATAATTTAAGTGTTTTGATCTTATAAACGAATTCCGCTATGAAAAAATTGACATCTATTTTACTACTAATTTTATTTTCATCTGTTATACATGCCCAAGAAAATTATAAAAACCTTTGGGATGAAGTTCAGAAATTTGAAAAAGACAATCTTCCAAAATCAGCCTTAAAAGTTGTAAATATTATTTACGCTAAAGCGGAAGCAACTAAAAATTCTCCACAAATTATTAAAGCATTATTTTATAAAAGTAAGTTTTCGTTAACTTTAGAAGAAGATGCACAATTAAAAATTATCAATCAGTTTAAAGAACAGATTGCTAAGAGTAGTTTTCCTACAAAAAACGTATTAGAAAATGTTTTAGCTAATTTATATTGGCAGTACTTTAATCAAAATAGATGGAAGTTTTATCAACGTACCAAAACATCAGAAAAAATTAATGAAAACGATTTTAGAACTTGGGATTTAGATACGCTGTTTACTGAAATTCACAGCTATTATCAAAAATCACTAGCAAACGGATTACTCTTACAACAAACAGATGTTTCTGAATTTAGTGATATTTTACATACCGCTAAAAGCTCTAAAGAATATCGACCTACCCTATTTGATTTTTTAGCTCATAATGCACTAAAATTTTATAAAACACCTGAAACAAATATTACAAAACCTGCCTATCAATTTAAAATTGATAATCCGAAATTGATAAGTGATGCTGTTAGTTTTTCTACTATCAACTTAACTTCAAAAGATACTGTTTCACTTCAATTAAATGCGTTGAAAATTTATCAAGAACTCATAAGTTTTCATTTAAAAAACAACAATTTAAAAGCTTTAGCTACGGTAGATTTAGAACGCTTAAATTTTGTGAATCAACATGCTACTTTTAATGATAAGCACGAACTGTTTTTAAAAACATTAAAATCAACTGAAAACAACTATAAAAAACAAGAAATAGCTGGATTGTATAGTTACAAAATTGCTGAAATTTACAAACAACAAGCAAGCAATTACAAAGCCACCAAAAATGAAACTTTTCGTTTTAAAAACAAAGAAGCACTTACCATTTGTAATCGTGTAATTACGCAGTTTCCTAAAAGTATTGGCGGTAAAAAATGTGAAGCTTTAAAGCAGCAAATAAAAACAAAAGCGCTTTCAATTTTATCAGAAAAATTCAGCCTTATAAATACCACTTCTCGTTTATTAATTACTTACAATAATATTGATCATTTATATTTTTCAGCTTATAAAATAAGTAGAAATCAAGTTGAAAAACTAAATAATATTTATAAGGAAGAAGAACGCATAAATTTTATAAAAAAGCTAACAATAGCAACATCTTGGAATACTAAGTTAAGAAATGAATTTGATTATTTATCGCACTCAACCGAAGTTATCGTTCCTAAACTTGCACAAGGGAATTATTTAATTGTTGCCCATGAAAACGAAACTTTAAATACAACTGACTTGTTTGCTACTGCCAATATTCAGGTAAGTAATTTGGCTTTAATTGAAAGTTCAGATAACAACATAAAAACATATCAAGTAGTTGATAGAAATACAGGTAAACCGATTAAAAATGCTCAATTATTATTAAAAAATAAAGAGTATCGAAACAGAAAAAACATCAATCAGAAATTAACTACTGATGAAAACGGATTTGCTTCTTATAAAAGTAATCAGACTTATTATAACGTATCTATTACTGCTACAACTAAAAATGACAGTGCTGTTTTTGGCAACTACTATTTATACAAACATCAAGAATCAGGAATAAAAGAACAAGAAGAAAGCATCAAAATAAAACCGTTTATTTTTACTGATAGAAGTATTTATCGCCCTGGACAAACTGTTTATTTTAAAACTATTTTCATTCAAAAAAAGGACGATAAATCTACTCCTTTCACTAATGAATATGTTGAAGTTACCTTAAATGATGTAAACGGGCAAGAAGTTAAAAAGTTAGATTTAAAACTAAATGAATTCGGATCTGCTTCTGGTGAGATAATATTACCTAATAATGGTTTAACTGGCGAATATTCTTTTGATATTGATGAAAGTGAGAAAAAAGAAAGTACTTTTTACGATACTGTTGATTTCGATTTTGAAAGAGATGATTACATTACTACTATTTCGGTTGAAGAATACAAGCGACCAAAATTTGAAACAGATTTTAAACCAGTTATCGAAACTTTTAAACTAAATAATAGTGTTACCGTAAACGGATTTGCAAAAGCTTTTTCTGGAGCAAATATTACTGATGCTAAAGTAGTGTATCGTGTTCATAGAAAAGTACAATATCCTAATTGGTGGTATTGGCGCAGACCAAATTCATCGTCTGAAGCACAAGAAATTACACACGGAGAAAGTACCACCGATGCAGCAGGTAATTTTTCTATCAAATTTAAAGCACTTCCAGACGAGAATGTTTCTAAAATAGATTTACCAATTTTTAATTATGAAATTACGGCTGATGTTACCGATATTAATGGAGAAACCCGAAGTGCTACCACAATCGTAAAAGTAGGTTATCATGCATTAACGGCTTCTTTACATATCAATCCGATTATTGATAAAGAAGATAAACAGCATACAATAAAAGTTAACACCGAAAACTTAAACAACGAGTTTGCTGCTGCTAACGGAACTGTAAAAATTTACAAGTTACAAGCTCCTAAAAATCCGTTACGAAAAAGACCTTGGAATACTCCCGATTATCAAGATATTCCAGAAGATGAGTTTAGAAAATTATTTCCGCATGATGCTTATACTAAAGAAGAACAAAATGAAACTTCTTGGAAGAAAGGGAAATTGGTTTTTGAAAAAGAGTTTGATACTAAAAAATCGAAAGAGCTTATTTTTAAAAACATCAAAAGTTGGACTTCAGGTAAATATATTGCCGTTTTAACTACGCAAGATAAATTTAAACAGCAAGTAACCGACAAAGTTAATTTTACTGTTACTAGTGCTCGTGAGAAAAAAATTGCTGATAATAATTTATTTTTTATTAGCACTGATAAAACTAATTATTCGGTAAACGATATGGTTTGTTTAGAACTTGCTTCTGCGTCAAAAGATATTACAGTAATTGTTCAGGTTGAAAAAAACCACAAAATTGTAAACACTCAATTAGTCCATTTAAATAATAACGTAAAATCAATTGAAATCCCTGTAAATAAAGAAGATATTGGCGGCTTTGCAATTAAATACTACTTTGTAAACTATAATTCTTTTTGCAGCGGAGTTATTACTATTTCGGCTCCTAAAAATGAAGAACTTATTACTATTGAAACCACTACTTTTAGAGATAAACTAAAACCAGGTACTTCTGAAAAATGGAGTTTCACCATTAAAAATGATCAAAAAAATAAAGTAACTGCCGAAGTTTTAGCAAGTATGTATGATGCTTCTTTAGATGAGTTTAAACCTCATAATTGGCAATTTAACCCAATAACAACCTCCAATTATTATTCATACGGAAATACTGCAAACGCTCGCCAAAGTTTTGGTAATAATAGTTTTAGAATTTATAACCGTAGTTATTCGAATAACCGTTATCAACCTCAACAATATGATAAATTTAAATGGTTTGGGTTTAGTTTAAATAATCATAGTTGGACAAATGAAAGATACCTGAAAAAATTAAACCAAAGAGATAAAATTAAAACTTCGGGAAAATACTCAGGAACAATAAAAGGTATTATCTCTGATGAGTCTGGTCCTTTACCTGGCGTAACTATTATAATAAAAGGAAGCACAGAAGGTACTGAAACAGATTTTGATGGCGATTTTACAATCAAAGCTAAAAAAGGAGATGTTTTAGTTTTCAGTTTTGTTGGTATGCAAACTATTGAAAAAGTTATTGGTGATTTTTCATCTATAAATATATGGATGATTAATGATAGTGTTCTAGATGAAGTTGTTGTTATGGGGTATGGAACGAGTACAAAAAAAGCATTTACAGGAACAGCTCGTATGGCTCTTTCTGGAAAAGTATCTGGAGTCAATATTGAAAGTAATGAAGCTGATGAATCAGAAGTAAGCTCATCTGAAAACATTCAAAAAAACCAAGAAAAAATAGCCTTAAAAGGAATTCAAGTTCGTAAAAACTTACAAGAAACAGCTTTCTTTTATCCGCATTTAACAACCGATAAAAACGGAGATATTACCTTTAGTTTTACAACTCCCGAAGCGTTAACTAAATGGAAATTACAATTATTAGCACATACTAAAAAAGCGCAATCGGCTACAAAAACATTAACAACGGTTACTCAAAAAGAGTTAATGGTTATACCAAATGCTCCACGATTTTTAAGAGAAGGTGACAAAATAACGTTGAGTGCTAAAATTTCGAATCTGTCAAATAAAAACCTGCAAGGGATATCTCAATTAATTTTAACGGATGCGATTACAGGTAAAGAGATTAATCTGTTAGAAAACGCAACAAAAAATCAATCTTTTAAAGTTGATACAAACGGAAATACAAATGTTTCTTGGAATTTGGCTATTCCAAATACTGTACAAGGCGTTCAATATAAAATTATAGCCAAAGCCGGTGATTTTTCTGACGGAGAACAAAGTGTTTTACCAGTTTTATCTAATCGAATGTTGGTAACTGAAACACTGCCAATGTGGGTGCGCTCTAATCAAACAAAAACATTTACGTTAGATAAACTAAAAAACAATACCTCTACAAGCTTAAAACACCACAAACTAACGTTAGAAGTAACATCTAATCCGACTTGGTATGCTGTGCAAGCGTTGCCATATTTAATGGAATATCCGTACGAATGTAGCGAACAAACTTTTGCGCGTTATTATGCAAATACATTGGCGAGTCATATTGCTAATTCAAACCCAAGGATTCAAGAAGTTTTTAAACAATGGAAAACTTCGGATGCTTTAGTAAGTAACTTAGAAAAAAACCAGGAATTAAAATCGTTGATTATTCAAGAAACTCCTTGGTTACGAGATGCGCATTCTGAAACCGAACAAAAAAAGCGTATTGCCTTGTTATTTGATTTAAATAAAATGAAAAACGAGCAGCAAAAAAGCATCCATAAACTAAAAAACATGCAATTGAATACTGGAGGTTTCCCTTGGTTTAAAGGAAGTGATTATGCCAATACATATATAACGCAACACGTTGTTAGTGGATTTGGTCATTTAAAAAAATTAGGTGTACATAATTTTGATACTTCAACAACCGATATGCTTCAAAAAGCAATTCGTTTTTTAGATGAAGAAATAGAAGAAGAATATACTTATTTATTAAAGCAAGCCAATAAGATAAAAGAAACAAACGGCGTTATTAAATATGAAGAATATCTAAGTAAAAATCATTTAAGTTATTTTACAATTCAGTATTTATACATGCGTAGTTTTTATCCTGAAATTGCTTTATCAGACACCACTAAAAGCGCAATCAAATATTATAAAAATCAAACTGCTGCTTATTGGAATACTTATAAATTATATACCAAAGGTCAGATTGCTCTAATTCAATTTAGAAATAACCATAAAACTATAGCATCTAAAATTATCGAATCTTTAAAAGAAAATAGTATTACTTCTGATGAATTAGGTATGTATTGGAAAAGTAATGTTGCAGGATATTATAATTATGAAGCTCCTATTGAAACACAAGCTTTATTAATTGAAGCTTTTTCTGAAATTGAAAATGACACCAAAACAATTAATAACCTAAAAATTTGGTTATTAAAAAACAAGCAAACCAATCGTTGGCAAACAACCAAAGCAACTACAGACGCGGTATATGCTTTATTATTAAATGGAAGTGATTGGCTTTCAATAACCGATATGGTTGCTATTAAAATAGGAAATCAAAAAATTGACCCTGCAAAGCTAAAAAACGTAAAAATTGAAGCTGGAACAGGTTATTTTAAAACCTCATGGAATGAAAATGATATAAAACCAACTATGGCAGAAGTAACGATTTCTAAAAAAGGAAACGGTATTGCTTGGGGAGGATTGTATTGGCAATATTTTGAAGATTTAGATAAAATCACATCAGCTGAAACTCCGCTAAAATTAAAGAAAAAACTATTTAAAAAGATAAATACTGATGCAGGTAAAGAACTTGTTGAGATTACTGATACAACGGATTTAAAAGTTGGTGATTTAATTACCGTAAGAATTGAGCTTCGCTCCGACAGAGACATGGAGTTTATCCATATGAAAGATATGAGAGCTTCTGGTGTAGAACCAATAAATGTGATTTCGCAATACAAATGGCAAGACGGCTTAGGTTATTATCAAGCAACAAAAGATGCTGCAACAAATTTCTTTTTTGATCGTTTACCTAAAGGGGTTTATATTTTTGAATATGATGTGCGCGTAAATAACTCAGGGAATTTTAGTAACGGAATTACAACAATACAAAGTATGTATGCGCCTGAATTTAGTAGTTATTCAAAAGGAAAACGATTAGTTATTAAGTAACTTTGCTTCCAATTTATAATAAACTACTTTTAACAATAATTAAAACTTAAAATTATGAAAAAAACATTTTTTATTATCGCCATATTATTTATAGGCGTTTTTTCTGCAAATGCTCAAGACATTTCTAAAAATGCTATTGGTGTTCGTTTTGGAGGAAATAATGGTTTTGGAGGTGAAATTTCATACCAAAGAGCTTTAGGGAGCAATAATAGATTAGAAATTGATTTAGGCCTAAGAAAAGGAGATGCTTTTAAAGCTACAGGGTTATACCAATGGGTATGGGCTTTAGAAGACCAATTTAATTGGTATGCTGGTTTTGGAGGTGGAATTGCTTCTGCAAACAGTAATAGTGCTATTTTCGGAGCTGGGGTTGTTGGTGTTGAATATAACTTTGACATTCCTTTAATGATCTCTTTAGATTTTAGACCAGAAGTAGGTTTTAGCGATTTTTACGACGGTTTTCAATCTGATTTCGGATTAGGTCTTCGTTACCAATTTTAATCAACTTACAACATAAAAAAAACCTCCATAATTGGAGGTTTTTCTATTTATAATACTATTTCTTAGGCGGATAATTCATTAACATTTTTTCAATTATCTTTTTATAATGTATCAATCTTTCCTCTGGCGTTGTTCGTTCTTTTATTGCTCCGTTTGATATTCCTTGCCACAATAATTCATCGTTTTCGCTCTTTACAAAATCAATAATTAACCTTTGATTTATTTTTTTGCTTCCAATAGGTATTCCTCCAGAAATCCCAAAACCTACATTTCGTCCACCTCCCATACCAATACCAATGGTACTTCTATCAATTTTCTTACTTTCTTTTGATAAGATGTTTATGTACATATCTGGATCTTCAGATAATTTCATTCCTTTTTGTTGTAATCCGCTGGTTAATTCGTTCGTAATTCTCTTAACATCTAATTCATTTAAGCCTTCACCTGCATCTTCAAAAAAATTAAATGTTTTATATGCTTTAAAATCAGTTTTACTATCATAATCATATACTACATTGGTAGAAGAACATCCAACGATAAAGATTAAAAAAAGATATTTTAATGGTCTCATAATATTATAATTTCTATAATCCGGTTTTTATAAAAATACAAAAAACCTCGAATATTCGAGGTTTTTCTTAGGTAAGTTAGTTGATTTTTTTATTGAACAGCTTTTAGCGCATCAATATTCCCATATCCGTATTCTGAGTGTTTATTTGGATAAAAATCTGCTGCTTCTTTCATTTTTTGTAATACTTGTTCACGAGACCAAGATGGATTTTTAGACCATACTAAAGATGCAATTCCTGCTGTTGTTGCTGTCGCAACAGATGAACCACCGATGTAATTAGCCTGTCCGTCATAATAACTTAATACCGGAATTTTATTATCTGTACCGTTAGTTCTTTGCATTTGAATAGTAAAATCGATTTTAGAACCTGTATGACAAACATCACACTTATCATACTCACCTTCTTTAACTCCGGTAACAGCAACTGTTTCTGACATACTTGCCGGAAAAATAACACCATACCAAGTTGTAAATGAAGTTGAAGTACCACCTGCTGCTAAAATCATTTTCCCTTTACTATGTGCATATTTAATTGCATCAGAGACATTACCGATATTAAAAGGAGATCCTATAGACATTGAAATTACTTTTACATCACTTCTATTAGCTAAAGCTGTTAATGCTTCTACAACTCCTCTTTTTTCATGATAATCATTAATAATAACATTCTCTACAGCTCTATATGTTACTAAATTAGAGTTGTATGCTACACCTACTGGTAAATTATCATTATTTCTTGGTGCTGTTGCTACAGCTGCCATTTTAGTTCCATGCCCACATTTATCGTTAACACCATCGTAACTATTAGACCATGCCCACCAAGAATCTACAAATGTTCCATACTTCTGAACAGTTCTTCCTGAAGAATCTCCATCATTAAAATATTGATTCATCCATTTTTGTTGAGGCGACAAACCTGAATCGATAATAGCAACTGTTACTCCTGCACCTGTACTATAGTTCCATGCAGAAGGAATATTATGCGCATCAAAAGACCAAGGCACTCTTGCTCCTGGCGATACTGTACGGTAATCATTTGTACTTAATGTAGTACTTCCATATCCACAACCTGAACCGCCTTCTGATCGAGCTTGATTATCTGAATCTAAGAAATTATATCCTCCAGGCTCTATATAACGCACCCTACTATCTTTTAATAATGTCGCTATCGTTTCTTTATTTGTAACTCTTATGTCAATAACATTAATAATCTCATCAACATGTAATTCACTAGCTCCTTTTGCAGATGTTTTTTCTAGGCTATGAACAAGTTGAATTAAATCATTTTTAATATTACTTGTCTCAGTAGTTCTTGCAAATTGATTTTTAGAGTTTCCATAACCAATGGTTAAAATATTCTCTCCATGTTTTACAGCACTCCAAATTGTATGAGCACTTTGTGTTGTCCAATTAAAATCACCGGTAGTTTGCAGTGAGGTATTAATAATTGAATTAATTTCTTTTTTTGAAAGCAATTCATTTTGCTCTTCTTGCATCTCTAATGTTTCGTTACTAGAACAAGAAAACATTGCTAAAACAATAGCCAAACTTAATATTCTTTTTTTCATCTTACTTTGAAGGGTTTAGATTAAATCGTTGCGAATATAGTAAAATTTTAATAATATTTTAACACAAATCACAATACCAAGACACAAAAGAAAGATTTCAATAATTTTTAAATTTTTCGTAAAACAAGAAAAGAGCCTTTAAAAAAAGGCTCTTTTCTTGTTTTACTTGGTTGAAAATTACTTTTCAAGGACTACTCTTGTAGGGGTGTCTTTACCATTTATAATACTTTCTGTTCCTTTTGCTACTGCCTGTATCGTTTGTGTAATTACCGTCATATTTAAAGTTTCTGCTTCATCTGAAACTTTATGATAATCTTTATCTACATCAATTGGCGTAGTAGAGAACGTATGTGAAGGCACTCCTAAACGAGCTAAAGAAGCATTATCTGATCTAAAAAATAAATTGAATTTCTTATATGGATCTGGAAATAATTGGTATCCTGTACCCAGTAAGTTTTTCTGAATAATTTTACCAAAATCAGAGCGTTCAAAACCTGTTAACCAAGCTGTGTTTGGTCCAAAACTTGGCGTTTTCCCTATCATTTCTAAATTAATTCCTGCAACAAATTTACTCGCATCAATTCCCTTACCAAAATGTGTAGAACCTATTAAACCCATTTCTTCTGCTGTAAAAGCTACAAAAATGATTGTTCTTTCGTTTTGTCCTTTATTTTTAAAATACCTTGCCAAGGCTAAAACGCCCGTTACACCAGATGCATCGTCATTTGCTCCGTTAAAAATTAAATCTCCTTCTCCTGTTTTTTTTGTACCTAAATGATCGTAATGTGCAGAAACTACCACATATTCGTCTTTTTTACTCTTTCCTTCTAAAACGCCAATTACATTGAACATTTTAATCCCCTTATATTCAAAGTTCTGACGAAAAGTTGGTAGTGAATTGTATTTTTTCAATCCGATTTTTTCGAATTCATTTTCAATATATTTTGCTGCTTTTTCAATACCTTCTGTACCAGGTTTTCTACCTGCCATTTCATCAGAAGCCAATGTATATAAATGTTTTTTAACAAGAGATGAATCAATATTAATTACACTTTTTTCAGTTTTTGATGAAACTACTGATTTGGTAGCTGTTGATTTTTTACTATCATTTTGTACTGTTTTACATGATAACATAGATAATGTTACCACTGTAGACATATATATTATTTTTCTCATCTGATTATTTAATTCTATTTGTTATTTAATTTGAAAGGCTAAATATAGCCAATTTAATTTTTTAGTATTTTTACCTCTATAGCAAATAATTTATAGGCACAATCTTTGATAAATAAAGTTGTTATAACATAACCTATGAAACAACTTTATTTTCTTTTTTTCTTAACGTTTTCGTCATTATATGCTCAAGATTTCACTTCTATTGATGAAAAAATAAAAACGTATCCTAAAATAATTACCGCAGATAAATTAGCGAATAAAATTACTGCTGATTTTAATTCTGATCAAGAAAAAGTGAGGGCTGTATTTTCGTGGCTAGCATTTAATATTAGGTATGATTTAGAAGAATTTTATAATCCTAGTCAAAAAAAAATTGCCTTTAGATACAGAACGGAAGATGAAAAACAAGCCAAAATTAAAGCTATAAAAGAAGCTATTGTAACTAAGACACTTTCTAGTAGAAGTGCTGTTTGCGAAGGTTATGCGCAAACATTTAGCAAAATTTGTTCTCTTTTAAATATTGAAAATGAAGTAATAAAAGGCCATGTAAGAAATTCCTCTAGCGATATCGGCAAAATAAACAATCGTACAAATCACGCTTGGAATGCTGTAAAGCTAAATAACAAATGGATGTATATTGATGCTACTTGGGCAGCAGGATCGGTGACTTACGGAAAATGGCAACGCAACTTTAATAATTATTACTACAACATACCGAAAGAAAAATATTTCTTCACTCACTTTCCTGAAGATGTACTATGGCAATTACGTGTAAAACGAATGAGCTTAAAAGAGTATTTTAATCAACCGATATATACTTCTTACTTTCTTAAAAACGACTATGAAGTAGTTACACCAACATCTGGCATTGTATACCGAAAACCTAATAAAACTGTTAGTTTTACGCTTAAAAATGTAAAATCCAATCAATCTATTTATTGCGGATTTAGAAATTCTAAATATGCTAAAAAACCTAAAGTTACCTTTAATAAAAACACAGCAACTATTAGTATTATACCTCCCGCTAACAGTAAAGAGATTTATTTAATTATTGATAAAGAAGTCGTGCTAGAGTACCTGTTAAAATAAATTACAATAACCTTATATTATAAGCCTCTAATAAAACACAAACTAATATTTCTTCATTAATATCTTCTACTCGGTAATACCGAAGAGATTTTACTGCTTTTCTTTTCTCTGACACTAAAAATTTATTGTATTTTTTAAGATTTGTTTTAGCATAAAATCCAACATCAACAAATCCTTTTTTTGTTGCATTAAAATAACACAAAGGCTTATTATTTAAATAATAAAACGGAAGTTTCCATTTATACAACAATTCTGCTTCACTAAAGTTCGCTTCTATTAAAACCTGAAGGTATAACAAAATTGACCTTAATGATTCTTCTTGTTTTAGAATATACTCTTCTGCTGGTTTCATTCTTTAAAAATAACAAAATTTTAAAAATTTGCTTTTACCTTCTTAAGAATATCTTCTAAACCATTTAGTTGCAGCTCATAAACCAATCCCATCATTTTACCCAACTTACCGTCAGGGAAACCTTTGTTTTTGTACCACACTATATAATACTCAGGAATATCTACTAAATAAACTCCTTTATATTTACCAAATGGCATTCGCATTTTGGCGGTATCTATTAAAAATTGTTGGTCTGGTATCATTTAATAGTATTAAAAATTATATTGATAAAAAATTAATTATCAATCTTAAAACCTGGTTTTACATATCCTTTGGGCACATTTTCTGGCGGAACAGTTAACACATTTCCATCTCTAACAGCATTGTAATGCGGAGATAGTATTTCGATACCTGCTTTGTGTAACTCATTTTTAATACTTTCATGTAAATGAGAATATATTACAGCAGCTTTTTCTGGATTTTTAGTATGACAATTAATTTCGTAATTGATATAAAAATCATCTAAACTTTTCACTAGCACAAAAGGCACAGGTTTATCTAAAACCATCGGAGTATTTTTTGCTCCTTCAACTAAAGCCTTTATTACCTCTCCACTAGGCACATCGTAACCAATCGTTACAGAAGTGTGCAAAATCACCCCAACATCTTCTGTGGCATTTTTACTAAAATTGATGATATGATTCCCTAAAATTGACGAATTAGGAATCGTAACATCAATATTTTTAATTGTTTTAACTCTTGTTACCAGTAAACTCCTTTCGGTAACATCACCAATAGTGGTTCCTATTTCTACACGATCACCAACTTTAAAAGGGCGCATATAAGTAATCACAATACCGGCAACGATGTTAGATATTGCTGCTGTTGAACCTAGCGAAAATAACACTCCAAAAAAGATAGAAACACCTTTAAACCCATCAGATTGAGAACCCGGTATGTAGGGCCAACAAATTATTACAGCAAAAGCAATTATAACCACTCTTAATAAATTAAAAGTTGGCTTGGCCCAATCTGCATGAAAACCATCTAATTTTACAGCCTCACGCTCCAACTCACTCGTTAAGTACTTTAAAAACTTTAATAGGTATTTGGTACCATAAAAAATTACAATTATAAAGAACAAGCCAGGTATAAAATCTAAAAAACCTTCAACTATAAAGTATACTGGCTTTAATAAATACTCAAAAGCTTTTTTTGCATACGCTTCTGTTTCTGGTATAAAACTAAAAACAAGCGGTAAATAAAAGATTAAAAACAAAATACTTATTGCATATCTTAAGGTTTTTGTTACAAATTTTAAGATATGTTTTTCTCTTCTTGGTGTTATAAACTTAAAGAAATTAACTAATTCGATTTTTCTAAAAAAGAAATTTCGATCTAACTTATCTAACTTAGATTGAAACCAGTTGAAGAGTTTTTTTAGTAAATAAAAAAACAGGAAAATTCCTAAAATAGACACTCCAAAATATGTATAACTTAAAATCATGTTTTTTAAAAGTGTTAGATGTAAAAATGAGTATTTTTAAAAAGAAAGTCATTAACCCCTTTATTACTCGTAATTTTATACAAACTAAAACCCCCGTTAAGCAGGGGGTTTTTAGTTATTCTTTTCCGTCTACGTAGTCTTGTAAATACGAATATCTCGCTGCTAATTCCCCTTTGCTAGTTGTCATTTTTGCTCTTGCTAAAACGCCCTCTTTATCATTATTAAAAAACGACGGAATTACGTGTTTTAAAAACATGTCGCCAAAACCTTCACTAGCGTCTTTAGGCAATTCACAAGGTAAATTATCTACCGCCATTACCGTTATTGCTTCAGCACTTTTAAAATCGACTTCTTTTTCTGTTTGCGGATCATAACCATAAATGGGATCGGCAATTGTAGATGCTTTTATTGTCGATGCAACTGGGCCATCAACATCACACGAAATGTCTGCCACATATTTTATCTTAAATTCTGCTGATTTAGCATCTTCTCTTGTATATAAATAAGGTGCTTCGTTTCCGTAAAAATGACCCGCAATAAAGAAATCTGTTTCCTTTGCGTATGGCATAAAATTACTTTCATAACCTCTAGGATCTTTATAAAAAGCTGCCTTATCCCCGACCTTACCATCTTTACGCTTTGCATATTCCATAACATCTGCCATGCAATATACCGGTTCTGTAAATGTTGATGTCAAATACAAGGCATCAGAAACTTGCTTTATACCTAAATAATCTAAAATTTCTTTAGCTCCGTATGCAACTTTACCTGTTCCTGTTAATAATATTTTAAAATTCGGAAGTTTAATTTTATCTAACGCATCTTTTACAGCGTTTAAATCTGCCAATGTTTCTACTTTAGGTAAGGTAAACGTATTTTCTCGTAAACCAATTGCTCTAAATCCGTTATAAGCACCAACTAAACCTGCGTAACGACCAAAACCTATTAAACGCGCTCCGTTTTCTTTAACAATTGTTTCATGGTCAAACATTTCAATGTTTTTTGCCAACATTTCTTTTAACAACTTACGGTTATATGGTTGTTTTTTGATGGTATGACTAAAATAAAAATATTTTTTATTAGGAATTAAGCTCTCTACAGGAACTTCTTTTACTCCTAATAAAACATCGCAATCTGAAACGTCTTTTACCACTTCAAAACCAGCTTTCTGATAGTCTTCATCTGTGAAAATTCTAATATCAGAACTTTCTACAACTATTTCAGCTTGTGGAAATTGTTGTTTAAATTCTTTTAATTTTTGTGGTGAAAATACGACACGCCTATCTGGTGGGTTTTTACGTTCTTTTATGATTGCAAATTTCATACTTATATTTTATTTTTTTGAAGCCCTGCGAATTTACTCTTTTTTATAGGTTTGTACAACCTTGTTTTTATTATCTTTGCCGACCGCGTTAGGGATTAAAGCATTTGTTGAAGCTCCTTGAAAAGAGCGACTGCGAAAAGCCCGCCCGAACGCCCAAATGATTGGTATAGTTTTTGACTAATTATTTGACATAATGGGGACGACTGGTTTTGACAGCGAGGCCAGTGATAATGTAAGCATACCGAGGAGCGAAGAGATACACTCGTTAAACTTTTTTTCAACTTTTTAAACGGCGAGAATAACTACGCTTTAGCTGCTTAATCCGAATCATAGTAGGATTGGCCTAGGCACACAAGGTGTGCAAGCTTTATGTCCACGGATAGCCTTGATTTACGGCGCTTCACTTTTGGATATCGTAAAAGTAAATATAGAAAACTTGCTGCTTCGACAGGTTTTTGAAGCTAAAGAAGATAAGCTTTTAACAGATTGTTCTTAATCAGTTATAAGTCGAAAATTAAGAAAGAAATAAGTATGTAGAAAGCATTTGAGCTGCTTGTTTGGACCCGGGTTCGATTCCCGGCGTCTCCACAATTAAACCCTGTAAGCACTATGTTTACAGGGTTTTTTATTTTTAAGGCAACTAGAAATACTTCTTGTATATTTTTTTTCGAAAAAAAATAAAAAAAAATTTGTTGTTTTAAAAAATAGTTTACATTTACCGCATCTTATTAGATAGGTTTAATGTATCGTTCTACTTATTTCGTAAACAACTTTTATGAGAAGATAAAAAGCTGTTTGGTGTTTTGGAAACACAGCGAAAAAATTAAGGTTTCTTCTTTTTCAAATAACTACTCTTTACCACTGAATTTCGACAATCAGTGCGGTGACTGTTTGGCTCTAAGAGTCTGATATATTCATATACATTTTAGTTTTTAACAAATCAGCTATAAAATATAGCCTATAATTTGTTACGCATTATTTTAAAAAAGATATACTATTTCGTTATATCTATTTTTTAAACAACTTCTCTGTACACAACATTTACAGGGTTACATTAAAAAACAAAATGAATACTAAATATAAAGATTTAATAGCACAAACTTTCGATTTTCCACAAGCGGAATTTCGTACAGAAAAAAACAATTTATTTTTTCATGATATAGATATGATGGAGCTGGTTAAACAATACGGTGCGCCGTTAAAGTTTACCTATTTACCTAAAATATCCGAAAACATTAACAATGCTAAAAATTGGTTTGCAAAAGCAATAAAAAAACACCAATATAACGGTAGCTACAACTACAGCTACTGTACTAAAAGCTCACACTTTAAATATGTGTTAGATGAAGCGTTAAAGAATGATATTCATATTGAAACTTCTTCTGCTTTTGATATTGATATTGTAAAGGCACTTAAAAAATCTGGCAAACTAAGTAATGATGCTTATGTACTTTGTAATGGTTTTAAACGCGATAAATATATTGAGAACATCGTAAGTTTAATTGATGGCGGGCATAAAAACTGTATTCCCATTATAGATAATTATGAGGAGCTAGATCTTTTATTAAACGAAACTAAAAGTAAGTTTAAAGTAGGTATTAGAATTGCTTCTGAAGAAGAACCTAAATTCGAGTTTTACACCAGCCGTTTAGGCATTGGTTACAAAAATATTGTTTCTTTTTACGAGCGTGAAATTGCTAAAAACCCACAAGTAGAGCTAAAAATGCTTCACTTTTTTATCAACACAGGTATAAGAGATAACGCTTACTATTGGAACGAATTACTAAAATGTTTAACGGTATATATAAAATTAAAAAAGGTATGTCCTACTTTAAATAGCCTAAATATTGGTGGTGGTTTCCCTATTAAAAACTCATTAGCCTTTGATTATGACTATGAATATATGGTTGATGAAATTATCAATCAAATTAAAGCTGCTTGTGATGAAGCTGAAGTAGAAGTTCCTAATATTTTTACTGAATTTGGTAGTTTTACTGTTGGTGAAGCTGGCGGTGCTGTATACGAAGTATTATATCAAAAAAAGCAAAACGATCGTGAAAAATGGAACATGATTAACTCATCTTTCATTACAACATTACCAGATTCTTGGGCTATTAACAAACGCTTTATTATGCTTCCTGTTAATAAATGGAATCATAGATATGAACGTGTTTTATTAGGTGGTTTAACTTGTGATAGTGATGACTATTACAACTCAGAGCAACATGTTAATGGTATTTATTTACCGATATATGAAAAAGAGAATCCGCTGTATGTTGGTTTCTTTAATACCGGAGCTTACCAAGAAACAATTGGTGGTTTTGGCGGCTTACAACACTGCTTAATACCAGCACCAAAACATGTTCTGATATCAAAAGACGAAGAAGGAAACATTGTTACCAAATTATTTAAAGACCAACAAAAAAGCGAAGAATTCTTATCAATTCTTGGTTACTAACAATATAGTATAATGAAAAATAAAAATTACGCAGGAATTCCAGATCAATACGCAAAACTAGAAAATGCACAAATCGTATTAATTCCAGTTCCTTATGACGGAACTAGTACTTGGCAAAAAGGAGCTGATAAAGGTCCTGATGCATTTTTAGAAGCTTCAGAAAACATGGAGCTGTATGATATCGAAACAAATACCGAAGTTTATAAACAAGGTATTTATTTAGCGGATGCTGTAACAGAAAAATCATCGCCAGAAGCAATGGTAGAAGCAGTTCATGCAGCAACTAAAAAGTTTATCAATAAGAAAAAATTTGTAACCCTTTTTGGTGGTGAACATTCTATTTCTATCGGAACGATAAGAGCTTTTGATGAATGTTTTAACAACTTAACTGTTTTACATATTGATGCGCATGCCGATTTAAGAAAAGAATACGAAGGTTCTTCTTGTAACCACGCTTGTGCTGTTTATGAAGCAAATCAGAATACTAATTTAGTTCAGGTTGGTATTAGAAGCATGGATGTTTCTGAGCGAAAGGAAATAAATGAAGACAAAGTGTTTTTTGCACACGATATGGCTGTAAATGAAGACTGGGTAGACGATGTTATCGATCAATTAACGAATAACGTTTTTATCACATTCGATTTAGATGCTTTCGATCCTTCTTTATTACCATCTACTGGAACACCAGAACCTGGAGGTTTATTTTACTATGAAACTTTAGACTTTTTAAAGAGAGTATTTACAACCAAAAATGTTGTTGGTTTTGATATTGTTGAGTTATGCCCTAATCCATCTGAAAAATCATCAGACTTTTTAGCAGCTAAACTTTACTATAAAATGTTAAGCTATAAATTTTCTAACGATACAGACGAAGAGGAAGATATTGATTCTAAAAAAAGCAATCGTGCTGCTGTTTCTAAGTTTAAAGACAATGATAATGACTATTTTTAATTCTGTAAGATGTTAAAAAATATCGAAAATATTGAGCTTCATTATTTAACGTTAACTGATTATAAACAGTTAAAAGAAGCCATGATCCAGGCATACTCAAGTATGCCGGATTCTTATTGGAAAGAAGATCAAATTAAATCGTTAATCAACAAATTTCCTGAAGGGCAAGTTGTTATAAAAATAAACGGAGATTTGGCAGGCTGTGCACTTTCTATCAAATTAGATTATGATAGTTTCGATGACCAGCATACCTACGAAGATATTACTGGCAATTATACATTTGACACTCATAATGAAAATGGTGATGTATTATACGGAATAGATGTTTTTATAAAATCGGAATATAGAGGTTTGCGTTTAGGCAGAAGACTTTATGATTATAGAAAAGAATTGGCTGAAAAACAAAATTTAAGAGGAATTGCGTTTGGAGGTAGAATTCCGAATTATCATAAATACGCGGCAACTTTATCACCAAAAGAATATATAGAAAGCGTAAAACGTAAAGAAATTCAAGACCCTGTTTTAAACTTTCAAATTTCGAATGACTTTCATCCTTCAAAAATTTTAAAAGGATATTTAGAAGGCGATGAAAATTCGGGTGAATTTGCCGTTTTATTAGAATGGGATAATATTTACTATGAAAAAAAATCTAAAAAAGCAGCAACAAAGAAAAAGGTTGTTCGTTTAGGATTAATTCAGTGGCAAATGCGCTTGTATAAAGATTTGGAAGAATTAATGCAGCAAGCAGAATATTTTGTAGACGCAGTTTCTGCTTACAGATCTGATTTTGCTTTATTCCCCGAGTTTTTTAATGCGCCTTTAATGGCTGACAATAATCACTTGCCAGAATCGGAAGCAATTAGAGAATTAGCAAAATATACACCGCAAATTGTTCAGAAATTCTCTGAATTGGCAATTACGTATAACATTAATATTATTACTGGTAGTATGCCAGAAATTAAAGATGAACTGTTATACAATGCTGGTTATATATGCAAAAGAGATGGCTCTACAGATCGCTATGAAAAATTACATGTTACACCAGATGAAGCTAAAGTTTGGGGAATGCAAGGCGGAAATGAGCTAAAAACTTTTGATACAGATTGTGGTAAAATTGGTGTTTTAATTTGTTATGATTCTGAGTTTCCTGAATTAAGTAGAATTTTAGCAGAAGAAGGAATGGATATTTTGTTTGTTCCGTTTTTAACAGATACTCAAAACGGATATTCAAGAGTACGTCATTGTGCGCAAGCCAGAGCAATAGAAAACGAATGTTATGTTGCCATTGCAGGTAGTGTTGGTAATTTACCAAAAGTAAATAATATGGATATTCAGTACGCACAATCTATGGTTTTTACACCCTGCGATTTTTCTTTTCCTGCAAACGGAATAAAAGCAGAAGCAACCACAAATACTGAAATGATTTTAATTGCTGATGTAGATTTAGATTTACTAAAGGATTTAAATCAATTTGGTAGCGTACGAAATTTAAAAGATAGAAGAACAGATATATTTGAAGTAAGAAAACTTATTAAAAAATAATTTAAAATATAAAAAACATCTCGATACAAAATTTCTGAAAAATCGTATCGAGAACAAAAAAATAAAAATGAACAAACCAATATCAAATTTTATAGAAAAATACTTTTTACACTTTAACGCAGCATCTTTAGTAGATGCTGCCAAAGGGTACGAAACACAATTAGAAAAAGGTTCTAAAATGTTAGTTTCTTTAGCGGGTGCAATGAGCACGGCTGAATTAGGTAAGATTTTTGCAGAAATGATTCGTCAAGATAAAGTACATATTATTTCATGTACTGGTGCCAACTTAGAGGAAGATGTTATGAATTTAGTAGCGCATTCTCATTACAAGCGCATACCTAACTACCGCGATTTAACGCCACAAGATGAGTGGGATTTATTAGAAAAAGGGTTAAACCGTGTTACCGATACTTGTATTCCTGAAGAAGAAGCTTTTAGAAGAATTCAAGAGCATATTGTAAAAATATGGAAAGATGCAGAAGCAAAAGGTGAACGTTATTTGCCACATGAATATATGTACAAATTATTGTTATCTGGCGTTTTAGAAGAATATTACGAAATAGACATTAAAGATTCTTGGATGTATGCTGCTGCAGAAAAAAACTTGCCAATTATTTGTCCTGGTTGGGAAGATTCTACCATGGGGAACATTTTTGCTTCTTATGTTTTAAAAGGTGAGTTAAAAGCAAGTACAGTAAAATCGGGTATAGAATACATGACTTTCCTTGCCGATTGGTATACTGACAATTCTGAAAACGGAATTGGATTTTTCCAAATAGGTGGTGGTATTGCTGGTGATTTCCCAATTTGTGTTGTGCCAATGCTGTACCAAGATATGGAAAAACCAGAAACACCATTTTGGAGTTATTTCTGTCAGATTTCTGATTCTACAACAAGTTATGGTTCATACTCTGGTGCGGTACCAAATGAAAAAATTACTTGGGGTAAATTAGATATTGATACGCCTAAGTTTATTATAGAAAGTGATGCTACTATTGTTGCTCCGTTAATTTTTGCCTATCTATTAAAAATGTAAAAGGATGAAAAGAGTTATTGTAAACTACGAAAAACTAACAGCTAGTATTTTAGATTTGTTAATTGAAGAATATCCTAACGGATACGATCACAGTGATATTATTTCGTTTAAAAATGCCAAAAACGAGACTATTAAAGCTGTAGAGGTTAAAACAGACGACACTTTATATTTAGTCAAAATCAGCTCTAAACTAGAGCAAACAATGGAAGATTATGCTGACGATGAAGATTCTTTTGATGAGATTAATTTCGACGAAGAATTTGAGTAGTACCTATTAAATATCTTTTTTTTACAATACTAAAAAAGCAACCAATTTGGTTGCTTTTTTAGTATTGTAAATTATATAAAACTACATTTTTAAAATAATAAACTCTGATCTTCTATTTAACTGATGTTCTGCTTTAGAACATGGAACACCGTTTAAACACTTATTAAGTAATCTGCTTTCTCCAAACCCTTTTGCACTATCTATTCTACTTGCCTTTATACCTGTTTTAATTAGGTATTCTTTTGTAGATTTTGCCCTTCTGTCTGATAAACTTAAATTATAAGCATCTGTATTGCGTGAATCTGTATGTGATTCAATCTTAATAACCATTTTTGGGTATTGCATCATTAATATAACAATCTTATTAAGCTCGATAGCTGCATCTGGTCTTATAAAAGATTTATTTAAATCGAAATAAATAATTCCTATTTTAATTTTTAATTGCCCGCCTTCTTCAACAATAAGTTCGTTTAATGTTTCTAAACCTAACGGAACAATTGTTTCTCCAGTTACTAAACCTGTTAACAAAGGTTTATCATTTTTTCCATAACCCGTTTTAGTAGCAATAACTTTATATTTTGTTTTACAGTCAAATACTTTTGTGAACGCATAAGCTCCATTAATATTTGTTATTGTTGTTTCTAACTCTTCTTCTTTTTCATTAAATAAAGTAACTTTAACATTAGCTATACGCTCTCCTGTAATAGTATTAGAAACAGTTCCTTTTACTAATTGATTACATTCTGGCTCTTCTTTTGGTGTTAAAGGTGTTCTTACAAATGAATAAATATCATCATCGCCTTTACCAAATTTTCTATTAGAAGATACAAAACCTGTATTTTTATCTTCTTTAATAATAAAGGCGAAATCATCTAACTCACTATTTAATGGTGCTCCTAAGTTAGTTGGTTTCGCAAAGCTATTTTCTTTAATACTACTTTGATAAACATCTAAACCTCCTAAACCTAAATAACCGTCTGAGGCAAAGTATAAGGTATTATCTGTTATGTAAGGAAACATTTCTCTACCTGCTGTATTAATTTTACCACCAAGATTTCTTGGTCTTGAGTAGCCTGTATATGTTGAGTCTGCTACTTTATTATTTTTATTATCTAAAATATCAACAACAAAAATATCTGTTGACCCAATAGATCCCGGCATATCAGAAACAAAATACAACAACTTACCATCACTACTCACTGTTGGATGTCCAACAGAATAATCTTTACTATTAAAAGGTAATTCTTTTACATTTTGCCATGTAGCATGTTCGCTATCTTCTTCTTTAACTAAATCTGCACTGTAAAGTTTTAAATGGTTTGTTCCTTCTTTATCTCTTTCTAATTTACCATTATAATTATTTCTTGTAAAGTAAACTTTTTTCTCATCTGGTGAAAATGCTAAAGCAGCTTCGTGATATATTGTGTTTAAACTCTCAGAAAAATCTCCTTCCTTTTTAACATTTGCTCCAGTCTCACTTATAATTCCCGAATACATATTTAAAAATGGTTGTTCGTTCCAATGATAAATTCTTGTATGATAGTTTGATGAATCTACTGCTGATGAGTAAATTAATTTATCTTTATAATACATCGGTCCAAAATCTGAATATTTTGTATTGATTGACAAATTATTTAAAATAAATTGAGGCTCTATAGCAAGTACATCTTCTATTGTTTGATGTTCTTGATTATATTTTTCGGATCTATCATCTTGTTTTTTAGTTCTTTTAGAGAACTCTTTCATCCAACGTTTTGCTTCTTTATATTTACCTATTCCCTCTAAACTATGTGCATATCTAAATATATATTCTGGAGCTATTGATGAATAATCATTTGCTACTAAATCTTTATATATTCGACTTGCATTTTTCATGTCTGTATTAAAAAAGTAAGAATCTCCTGCCTTTTTTAATACTTCTAAATAATCAGAATTTCTAACTTCCTTTTTATTTAGTTTTTTTAACTCCCTTTCATAAAGTACTGCAGCCTCTTTATACCACATACTTTTAAAAAGTTTATCTGCCTTAGGTGTTGAACTTTTCTCTTTTTGATTATACAATCCATCGTTTTGTGCAATAATTAAATTATTTACAAACAAGATTATTAGTACTGTAATTACTTTTTTCATTTTCATAAAATTTAAAAGAAACGAGGTGATTTTAATTGTTTTTCTCTTGTTATTAATTCATATCGTAACATAATTTCATGTGTTCCTGAATTAAAATCTCCTAATCTTGTTGTTGTTAAATCGTAAGCGTAACCTAATAAAAGCCTTGGGCTTATTTGTAAACCTAACAATCCACTAACTGAATCATCCCAACGGTAAGCCACTCCTAATCGTACTGTTTCTTCGATCATAAAGTTGGCTGATAAATCTACAATTGCTGGAGCACCAGAAACAAATTTACCTAAGAATGCTGGTTTAAATTTCACACTTGAGCTAAGATCAAATACTTTTCCTGCTATTAAAAAATAGTGTAATCGCTCAGCACTTACATTATAATTATTTGTACTAAAATCATTTCTATTAAAATGCTTATCTGTTAAGAAGTTAGGAACTGATAAACCAATGTAAGTTTTTTCATTACGCCAATAAACTCCTGCTCCTACAGTTGGCAAAAACTTATTATCTATTGATGCTACATCTGATTGGTTTTGAAACCCATCAAATAAATCAACATTTAATAATCTACCTCCACCTTTCATTCCGAAAGAAAGTTGACTTTCATCGTTTAGTCGTATAGTATATGAAACATTTGCATCTATATATGTTTCTTTAGCCGGACCTAATTTATCGTTTACAAACGACAATCCTATACCTACATTTTTACCTACAGGTGACTCAATACTTAATGATTGTGTTTGTGGTGCTCCGTCTATACCAACCCATTGTGTTCTATGCAATGCTGTTACCGACAAATGCCCTCTCGAACCAGCATAAGCTGAATTCACAGTCATTGTATTAAACATATAGTTTGTATACTGTGGATCTTGTTGCGCAAGACTACTTAAAGTCCCTAAAGCTAAAAACAAGATTATTGATATTCTAAATTTCATATCCATTTTTATTTTTTTCTAAAATATTTTTTTTCTGACTTTAACTTTATTTCGCAATATATAACCATCCAACTTTTGCCTTTGTTCCATCTCCTAAATCTAACACATAGTAATAAGTTCCTGCAGGTAATTCTTTGTCTTTACTAATAACAGCTCTTCCGTTAGAGATTCCTCCAAACGTATTATCATATCCCAATTTAGAGTATACTACATTACCCCACCTATTAAATATTTCTAATTTATTGTTTGGATAATTCTGAATACAATCTATATAGAAAACATCATTATTTCCATTTCCGTTAGGCGAAAATTTATTATGAATTGTTAAACATACTGGTGCTATTTCTGCACTGGCACTATCGTTATCTGAATTTGAATCTATTTGATCTAAAGATTGTAATGAAGCTGTATTTAAATAATCATTAACATCTAAAACTTTCACTTCAATTTCTAATATTTGAACATCTCCTATACTTACAAGAGGTAAACTCCATACACCTGAGTTTTCATCATAAATACCAGAAGTTGTTACTGCTGATATGTATTCATATCCTGAAGGTAACGCTTCTGAAACAACAACATTTGTTGCATCTATTTGCCCTTGGTTTGTAACAGTTATAGTAAATATTATAACATCTCCAATAGATGGCTCTAATATATCTACTTCTTTAACAACTCCTATATCTGCTGTTGGTGTATTAATAGAAGCTTCAGAATTATTATTACTTAAATCAGGATCAAACTGATCACTTGTCGTAATGTTAGCTGTATTTAAATACTCGCCATCTTGTAATGTTGGACTATTAACTGTAGCTTCATAGGTGATTGTTAATCCTGCTAATGGGACATCTAAATTAGACCAACTTATAATGTTTCCATTTAAAGTACCTCCATTACTAATGTTATTTATGTTACTATAACCAATAGGCATTATATCTTCTAATGCGACACCTGTTGCAGCATCAGGACCTAAATTATTTACTTGTAATGTAAATATAACTACTTCTCCTACGTTTGCATTTTCATTACTAACTGACTTAATCAATTCTAAATCTGAAAGTGCTACTTGCACTACAAAATTAGCTTCATCATCATCAGCAATTCCATCTGCTAAATCATCTGTTGAAACATCACTGTTAACATCACTATCAGGATCTATTTGATCTGAAGCTGTAATTTCAGTAAAGTTGATAAACTCATTTGCTGTACCCGTTGGTGAATTAACAATAACATCTATAAATAATGTTTGTGATCCGTTTGCAGGGATATTATCTACTGTCCATAATCCTGTTATTGGATTATAAACTCCTGATGTTGCACTAAACTGTTGGTATGCAAAACCAGCTGGTAAGATATCTAATACTTCAACATTGGTTGCATTATCAGGTCCTGCATTGCTTACGTTAATTTGGAAACGTAATGCATCACCTGGTTGTGCAGTTGTTATACCTCCTACTGTTGTTTTACTTATAGAAAGATCAGCAACTGTTTGTATAGGTGTTGTATTTGCTTCTGCATAGTCATCCTCTGTTGTTATACCGTTTCCTGGTGTAGAATCATTATCTAAAATATTTGAACCTGTAATTTCAGCAGTGTTTAAATAAACTCCTGTTGGTTTTACAATTACATCTATTAATAATGATTCAATTGCTCCGTTTGCTAAATTACCAATTGTCCATTCTCCAGTTGTTTCATTATATGTTCCTGTTGAAGAACTGAATGTTTGGAAATCGTAACCTGTTGGTAATAAATCTGTAACTACTACTCCTGTTGCATCTTCTGGACCTTGATTTGTTACAGTTAATTTAAACGTTATTTCATCTCCAACTAACGGAGTAATATCTCCATCAACAACTTCTTTAGTTAATGATAAATCTGCTAAAGGTACTATTGGTGTAACCACTGCATTATCCATATCATCTTCCGATAATATTCCGTTACCATGCACAGAGTCAGAATCAGTTCCATTCTCAGACATAACCTCTGCTACGTTTGTATAATTACCTGTTGGTAATACAGTTGCTGTTACCGTTAATGTTTGTGATGTACCTGTTGGCATATTATCTAATCCGTCCCATAAACCTGTTGCTGGTGTATAAAAACCTGATGATACTGTATGACTAACATAATTGTAACCTGAAGGTAACAGATCTAAAACATCTACTCCAGTTGCCGTATTAGGACCATCATTTGTTACTACAATATCAAATGTAATATTACTTCCTACTACTGGAGAGTAATTACCATTTGTTACTACTTTAGTTAATGATAAATCAGAATTTGATAACATTGGTGTTACTACTGTATCATCCATATCATCTTCAGATAATATTCCATTACCATGTACAGAATCAAAATCAAACTCATTTGCAAACATAACTTCTGCAATGTTGTTATAATTTCCTGTTCCTAATACTGTTGCTGTAACTGTTAATGTTTGTGATGTTCCGTTTGGCATATCATCTAAACCGTCCCATAATCCTGTTACTGGAGTATAAAATCCAGACGATACTGTATGACTAACATAACTATAACCTGATGGTAATAAATCTAAAACATTTACTCCTGTTGCAGATGTTGGTCCATGGTTTGTAACTACAATATCAAATGTAATTTCATTTCCTATAATTGGTGTGTAATTACCATCTGTTACTACTTTAGTTAATGATAAATCACCTTGCTTAACTATTGGTGTTATTGTTGTTTCATCATCATCTGCAATTCCATCGCCCATGTCATCTGTTCCTAAACCACTTGTAACATCACTATCTGGATCATATTGATCACTTGCTGATATTTGTGCAGAGTTTGTATAGCTAATACCTGATCCTGGTGCATTTACCGTAGCTGTATAACTTACACTTATTGTTCCGTTATTCGCTGGCACACTTAACCCTGTCCAATCTATTGTCCCTGATGTTTCAACTCCACTATCGTTTATTGTTCCAATAGTATATCCGTTTGGTACAATATCTTGTATTGCTACTCCGGTTGCTGCATCTGGTCCTGCATTAGTTACCGTTAATGTAAACGTTATTACATCCCCTACATTTGGTGACATATTACTCGATACCTTTACAATACTTAAATCTGATTGTTGAATCGTTACTCCGACTGAACTCTCATCATCATCCGATATTCCATCGCCATTATCATCTGTATTTGCATCACTTGTTACATCACTATCTGGATCATATTGATCACTTCCTGTGATTTCTGCCGTATTTAAATACTCATTCGCTACTCCCGTTGGTGCATCTACTACTGCATCAAAGGTTAAACTTAATGATCCGCCATTAGTTACTGTTAAGTTTGCCCAACTTACTGATGTTGCTCCTACTGTTGCATTTGCTGCATTACTTACATTGGTAATTCCGCTATATCCTGCTGGTACAATATCTTCTACACTAACGTTCGTTGCATCGTTTGCTCCTGCATTGCTTACTAATAAAGTAAACGTTACCGTATCTCCTACATTTGGTGTATCATTACTTACACTCTTTACCAAACTTAAATCTGAGGTTTGAGGAACTACTACAAATGTTGTTTCATCATTATCTGCTACTCCATCTCCATTATCGTCTACACTATCATCTGTCGTTGGATCACTGTTTGGGTCAAACTGATCACTCGCGGTAATTTGAGCCTTATTTAAATACTCATCTGTTGCTCCCGTTGGCGCATTTACTGTAGCTTGATACGTTAACGTTACACTTGTTCCTGATGCAATATTTGCTATTGTCCAACTTGCAGTGTTTCCTGATGCTGTTCCTGAGTTATTTACAGTTCCTAATGTATATCCTGATGGTAATACATCTTCTACTGATACATTCGTTGCTGCACTTAATCCTGCATTGCTTACCGTTAACTCAAAAGTTAATACCGCTCCAACTTGTGGCGTTGCACTTCCTACTGATAATCCTTTAGTGATACTTAAATCTGCACTTTGCGGAACTACAGTAAATGTATCTTCGTCATCATCATCTCCTCCTGTTGCTGGGTTGTTATCTCCATCAGCATTGTCCTCATCAACTGTATTATCTGATGATGGATCACTATCTGGATCATATTGATCACTTCCTGTAATTTGGGCTGAATTTCTATATTCGTTTGCTGCTCCCGTTGGTGCATTTACCGTTACTTGGTAGGTAACATCTGTTGTTACTGCTCCATGAGCTACTGATGCTAAAGTCCATGTAATTGTTCTACTTCCGGCATTATAAACTCCTCCTTGAGTGATACTTCCTGTTACAATACTATAACCTAATGGTAACATATCTTCTAAAACTACATTGGTAGCTGTTGAAGATCCTCCCTCATTGTTTGCAATAGCAATAGTAAATGTTAAGGTATCTCCTACATTTGGTGCTAAATTACTTGCTGTTTTATCTATTGATAAATCTGATACTACGGGTACTATTGTAAAAATAGTCTCATCATCATCTGCAGCTCCATCTCCTAAATCATCAACTGTACTATCTGTTGCTGGATTACTATCTGGATCAAATTGATCACTCGCAGTAATTTGTGCTGAGTTTCTATACTCATTTGCTGCTCCCGATGGTGCGTTTACTGTTGCTTGATAGGTTAAAGTAATACTGCTATTCTTTGGTACAAATAAACTGGTCCAACTTGCTGTATTCCCTACTCCTGATCCTGCATTATTAACTGTACCTAATGTATAACCTACTGGTAAAATATCCGATACGTTTACTCCTGTTGCATCATCTGTTCCTGCATTACTTATTGTTAATTCAAAGGTTAAAACATCGCCTACATTTGGTGTAGCGCTTCCGCTTTGTAATCCTTTTGCAATACTTAAATCTGCTTGTTGAACTATTGGTGTTATTGTTGTTTCATCATCATCTGTGATGTCATCGCCAAGATCATCTACTCCTGAGCCTGTTGTAACATCACTATCTGGATCGTATTGATCACTATCTGTTATCTCTGCATTGTTAGTATAACTTACTCCTGCTCCTGGTGCTAATACCGTTACTTGATAACTTACACTTACTGTTCCGTTATTGGCTGGTACACTTAGCCCTGTCCAATCTATATCTGTTGTAACTCCAACTACTGTTGTATTTGATGCTCCTCCTGTTGGTGTTACTATATTACTGATGCTTCCATATCCGTTTGGTACAATATCTTGTATTGCTACTCCGGTTGCTGCATCTGGTCCTGCATTAGTTACCGTTAATGTAAACGTTATTACATCCCCTACATTTGGTGACATATTACTCGATACCTTTACAATACTTAAATCTGATTGTTGAATCGTTACTCCGACTGAACTCTCATCATCATCCGATATTCCATCGCCATTATCATCTGTATTTGCATCACTTGTTACATCACTATCTGGATCATATTGATCACTTCCTGTGATTTCTGCCGTATTTAAATACTCATTCGCTACTCCCGTTGGTGCATCTACTACTGCATCAAAGGTTAAACTTAATGATCCGCCATTAGTTACTGTTAAGTTTGCCCAACTTACTGATGTTGCTCCTACTGTTGCATTTGCTGCATTACTTACATTGGTAATTCCGCTATATCCTGCTGGTACAATATCTTCTACACTAACGTTCGTTGCATCGTTTGCTCCTGCATTGCTTACTAATAAAGTAAACGTTACCGTATCTCCTACATTTGGTGTATCATTACTTACACTCTTTACCAAACTTAAATCTGAGGTTTGAGGAACTACTACAAATGTTGTTTCATCATTATCTGCTACTCCATCTCCATTATCGTCTACACTATCATCTGTCGTTGGATCACTGTTTGGGTCAAACTGATCACTCGCGGTAATTTGAGCCTTATTTAAATACTCATCTGTTGCTCCCGTTGGCGCATTTACTGTAGCTTGATACGTTAACGTTACACTTGTTCCTGATGCAATATTTGCTATTGTCCAACTTGCAGTGTTTCCTGATGCTGTTCCTGAGTTATTTACAGTTCCTAATGTATATCCTGATGGTAATACATCTTCTACTGATACATTCGTTGCTGCACTTAATCCTGCATTGCTTACCGTTAACTCAAAAGTTAATACCGCTCCAACTTGTGGCGTTGCACTTCCTACTGATAATCCTTTAGTGATACTTAAATCTGCACTTTGCGGAACTACAGTAAATGTATCTTCGTCATCATCATCTCCTCCTGTCGCTGCATTATTATCTCCATCTGCATTATCCTCATCTACTCCACTTCCTGTTGATGGATTACTATCTGGATCAAACTGATCACTTGCAGTAATTTGTGCACTGTTTACATAACTTATTCCTGCTCCTGGTGAATTTACTGTCGCCGTATAACGAAGTGTAATACTACCTCCTAATGGTATATTTAAATTTGACCAAGAAGCAGTATTAGCTGTTCCACCTAGGAAACCGCCATTAAGAATTGTGCCTAATGTATATCCATTAGGTAATACATCTTCTACACTTACTCCTGTTGCTGCAACAGTACTCGTTGGTGCTCCAGCATTACTTACCGTTAATTCAAAAGTTAAAACATCTCCTATATTTGGTGTAGCGCTTGAACCAGCCGCTAAAGCTTTTGTTATACTTAAATCTGCTAATTGTAATGTAATAACTTCACTATCTTCATCATCTTCACTTTGATCCCCATCATCATTATTTGGTGTACTATTAGAATCCGTACCATCTGAAGCTGTTACTTGTGCTATGTTTTTATATTCATTTGCAGCACCTGTTTGAGCATTTACTGTTGCTTGATAAGTTAACTGAGTAGCATTAGCATTTCCTATCTGAACAGTTAAACCACTCCATGTAATAGTACTACCTGTTAAACTTCCTGCATTACTAATGTTTGTAATGTTACTATAACCTGATGGTATTACATCAGATACACTTACGTTTGTTCCTATACTCGGACCTGCATTAGTTAAATCTATTGTAAATGTTACTACATCTCCAACATTTGGTGTTGAATTATTAACACTTTTATTTAAACTTATATTGGTACATTGTTCTACTGTAATTGTAACTGGTACTTTTGCACTTTCGCATATTCCATTAGAATGACTAACATAATATGTTTTATTACCAATAGTTGATGTACTAGGTATAGGTGCAGATGACAATACCGTTGTTGAATTAGAATCATACCAAATAATTGTACCAGAAGCTGTAGCAGTTAATTGAGGTGCTGGACTATATTGACAATAAACAATATTACTAGTTGTTGTTGGTAAAACCGGTACAGCAACTTCTTGAACTTCAACTTCTGTAGATGTAGTATTTCCACAATTTTCAGAATCAGTTACTACTACTCTATAAAATCCTGGTTGTAAACCAGTATAACTTCCGTCAGTATCACCATCAGTTTGAGTAGCGTCCGTATATGTACCTCCAGAACTTGTAGCATAAATTAAGTTATATGTTAAAGGAGGAGTTCCACCAGAGGCAGAAGCTGTTACCGTACCATTACTTAAACCTTGACAACTATTAGTTGCACTTATTGAATTAATAGTAGCTGTAGTTGGACCTACTATTGTTATTGTTACATTATCTGTTGCGGGAGTACATGTTGGACCATTAGACACTGTCCAAGTTAAAATAGCTGTTTCTCCTGGTGCTGCGCCTGTTAATGTTAATGATGTCGTAGGACTACTTGGGCTATCGAAAGCTACAGTAAAATCTGGAGAAGAATTAACACTCCATGTACCAACACCAACCGAAGGTGCTACAGCACTTAATTGTGGGTTTACAGTACACACATTCATAGCAGCTGGTCCAGCATCAGCAGTTGGTTGTTCATAAACTGTAATAGCCATGTCATCAGTTTTTCTACATGATGATCCTGCTACTCCATTACTTGTTGTCCATCTAAAATAATAAACTCCCGCTGTCGTTAAACCACTTACTGGTGATGTAGGATCAGAAGCTGTAAAGGTTGGTGTTGAAACACCTGAAGTACTAAGTGATGGTAAAAAAGACCAAGTACCACCTGTTGCAGCTGTAGCATCCATAGTGGCTGTACCAGGTGTTGTTCCACAAATATTAATATCTGGTCCAGCAGCCGCAGCTGGTGGTTCTTGATTTGTTACATTCATTGAGTCTGACAATGATGCTGGCGAACAACCACCTCCAGGTGCATTTAATGTATAAGTAAATACATAATTTTGTTCTGGTGTAATAGTAGCTGTAGCTATATTGTCACTAACTGCTGTAATAGTTGGTGCTGGTCCTCCTGTACTTGAATTTAAAGACCATGTACCCTCAGAACCTGCTGTACCCTCTAAGACTACTTCGGTAACACCACATAAATTTTGATCTGATCCAGCATCAGCTGGAGCTATTACTGTTACCGTTACATCGTCAGATGTTGTTAAAGTTGTATTACATGCAGGGTCTCTACTTGGTTCTTCTGGCGATGTTACCCATCTAAATACATAATCACCAGTAACTAAACCACTAATTCCTGTACTAGGGTTATTCGCATCTGCAATTGATGGAGAATTTGGTCCAGAAATAAATTGCCATGATCCTTTTCCTACTTGTGGAGAAAATAATGCATTTAAATTACCACTATTGCTATCACATATTGTAAAATCTGATCCAGCATTTGCTGCTGTTGGTTGATTAGCAATAGTAAAAACTATCCTATCGTTTGTAGCACAACTTGCGGTAAAAACTCTCCATTCAAACTCGTATAAACCATCAGCTAAATTAGAAAATGTTGCTGTTGGGCTATTAATATTATCAACAGTCCAACCACCACCACCGTAAGTTTGTACCCAAGTACCTTGACTAACTGGTGTAGCTGCTGCCATGGTTATAGAACCTGAACCACAAATATCTTGATCTGCTCCTGCTGAATAAGTTGAGGCAGGTGTAACAGAAATTGTAACTGTATCTTCAGTAGTATTGTTAGGACACGCAGCACCTCCCGAAGCAGTCCACTTAAACACATAATTACCTTCCTGTAAACTTGTTACTGTAGTATTAGGATCACTAGGTGTAGTTATATTACCTCCAACTGGTCCACTTTCTTTAGTCCATAAACCAGATCCATTCGTAATCGTTGAACCATTTAAAGATGTTGAATTACCTGTTACACAAATATCATTTCCTGCACTAGCTAAACTAGGACCAGTATTATTGTTAACTGTTATTACAACATCATCTGTTGCTGTACCACATTGATTCGTTATGGTATATGTAAATGTATATATGGTATTAGCTTGTAAACCTGTTACCAAAGTTTTTGGATCATTTAAAGAAACTATTGTTGGTCCTGATGGAGAAACACTCCATGTAGCTAATTCATTTTCAAAAACATTTGTTCCATCTAACTGATAATTACCAGCACAAACAGTAGCATCAGCACCAGCAAAATTACCTGAATATAATGGTGGTCCTGTTGAAACTGCTACTTTAACTTCGTCTAAATTTGCATCGTTAAGCACTCCATTAGGTCCTGAAGAAATAGCCCATCTAAAGTAATAAACACCTCCTGTTAAACCTGTTACAGTTGTTGATGGATTATTATCATCTGTTATTGTTGCTGTATTTGGCCCACTTACTTGAGACCATGTACCTTCTCCTTGAGAAGGAGTATTACCAGTTAATGTAACTTGAGTGGTTGGTACACAAACATATATATCAGTACCTGCATTTGCATTTACTGCTATTCCAGAAATTTTTACTGTAATGTCATCTGAAGCAATAGTACAACCTATATCTGTATCTCCTCTTGGCTCACGAGTAGCTCTTACAACATAAGTACCTATTTGTGTAAATGTTCTTGTAAAACTATTCGAATTACCTACATTAATTACTCCTGTAGTTTGAGGTCCACTAATTATTTGATAACGTGTTGGTGTATTTATTGTAGGTCCTGTTTCTTTAGTTATACCAAAAGTTACATCTACTTCACTTGCTCCATTTAATGTAGCAAAAATACATTCTGAAGATGAACCATTATCCGTTAAAGTTACCTCTAATGGATTTTTAATAAACCTTACCTCTACTACATCTGAACTAGTACAAGCCGCACTTGTACCACTAGTTACCGTATATCTAAATATGTATCGTGCATTATCTCCTCCTGCAGTAGCACTTAAACCATAAACAGTAGGCGTTACAACTCCTGATACAACATCTTGTTGGGTAGCACCGTCACTATTAAAAGTAGCTGTACCAAAACCTGGACCTGGGTTTGTAATAATCTCCCACATTACTGTTTCTCCTGGTTTTTCAGGCGGGTTAGCTACTAAAGTATATTGTGTTGTAGGGTTAGAAGGGTCGTTACATATACGTATGCTGTTGTTTTCTATTAAAGAACCAGCGTTTGTAACACTACCAGCTGGGGCAGGAACTGTAATTTGAACTGTATCTGTACCAGTAACACAGGCACCATTAACCGTCCATCTAAAAACGTATGTACCAGGTACTAATGGACTAACACTAGCGTTATTATTGGTTGGGTTACTAAAATCAGGATTACTAGGACCACTAACTAGCTCCCACATACCTGCAGGCTGACCAGAAGCTGTATTACCAGCAAAAGAACCTTGTAAATTATAACTTGTATTAACATCATAACATGCACTAAGTGTATCATCTAGACCTGCATTTACAGGAGATAAACCGCCTAAGTTTGTTACATTAATTCTTGAAACACCATCACAAGTCGCTGGATTTCCGTCAGTAAGTCTCCACTCTATAATAGAAGTACCTGCTGAACCTGTTGGAAATGTAATCCCTGATGTATTTGACGTAGCATCTGCAAAAGACACTCCCGCCTCATTTCCCCCTACAACCGACCATTCACCTGTAAAACCTGGTGGTGGTGGTGTACCAGATAACGAATATCCACCTGGACATCCAGTAATATCTGAGCCAGCATCAGTGGCTGGAGCGTTAGTAACTGTAATAGTAACATCTTGTGATGTTGGTAAACCATTACTACATGTAACTGTTAATCTAAAAACATAGGTATTGCCACCCGTTGCTCCTGTTATAAATGGTTTATATACTGACGGATCGCTAATACCAACTGTTGGTCCTGAAACTTGAGACCACGATATTGTAGATGTATTTACATTTGCATCACCTGCCCCATCTAACTGGAGATCAACCCCTTCACAAAAAGAAGCATTTGCTCCTGCATTAACACCACAATTAGGATTAGATTGTGAATACATTTTAAACTGAAAAATCAGTAAAAAAAGTATAAAACTAAGTTTAAAGTATTTTTGTTTCATATACGTTAATTTACAATAAGGTAAAGATGATTTTGAATTAATTTCTTTATTAAATAACAATTTTTGAGCACTATACTTTTATAAATAACGCACCTATTTTAAGTAAAAAAACTTAGATAGTTTGTTTTTATTTTATAAAAGTATGAAAAATTTAACACTTTTAACATTAACATTAATGTTAATGTTAATGTTAATGTTAATGTTAAAAGCTGTGTTTATAATAGACTAGGACACTTATTTATTAATAATGTCACATAAAATAACTGGCATTCACATCTAAAACCGCTAAACATTTGATTTAAAAACATATAAGACTAAAAAAAAGCAACCAATTTGGTTGCTTTTTTTATTCTTTATAGTATTAAACAGAAAATGCTTAAATAGATTCTCCTAACTCTTTTAGTTTAGAGGTATTTTCTGCCATCATTAACTCATCAATAATTTTTTGGATATCACCATTTATAATATTCGATAAATCATATAATGTCAATCCGATTCTGTGGTCTGTCATACGACCTTGTGGAAAGTTATACGTTCTAATCTTAGCAGATCTATCTCCAGAAGTAACCATCGTACCTCTTTTTAAAGCATCCTCGGCATTTTTCTTAGCCAATTCCATTTCGTATAAACGAGAACGTAATACTTTAAAAGCCTTTTCTTTATTTTTATGCTGCGATTTCTGATCCTGACATTGCGCTACTAAACCAGTAGGAATGTGCGTTAATCGTACTGCCGAATAAGTTGTGTTTACCGACTGACCTCCTGGACCTGAAGAACAGAAAAAATCGATTCTTACTTCTTTTGGGTTTATCTCTACATCAAACTCTTCTGCTTCAGGAAAAACCATACAAGTAGCTGCCGATGTATGCACACGACCTTGTGTTTCTGTTTGCGGTACACGCTGTACACGGTGTACACCTGCTTCAAACTTTAACGTTCCGTAAACATCATCTCCAGAAACTTCAAACTGAATTTCTTTAAATCCTCCGTTAGTTCCTTCAGAATAATCTACTGTACTTACTTTCCACCCTCTACCTTCACAGTATTTAGTATACATTCTAAATAATTCACCAGCAAAAATACTGGCTTCATCACCACCTGCACCAGCTCTCAATTCTACAACGGCATTTTTGGCGTCTTCTGGATCTTTAGGTATTAACATGAATTTAATTTCATCTTCTAAAACCGGAATACGCTTCTTTGCCTCATCCATTTCCATTTTAGCCATCTCAGTCATTTCTGCATCACTTCCGTCTGCAATAATTTCCTTAGCCTCTTCAATTGAATCAGTTAGACTTTTATATTCATTACCTTTTTCTACAACCTTACCTAAATCTTTATATTCTTTGCTTAATTTAGCGTAACGCTTTTGATCCATTATAATATCTGGTTGGATAATTAAATCCGAAACCTCATCATAACGTTGTTTTATAATTCTAATTTTATCTAACATCTTCTAACTTTTCTGGTTTGCGAATTTACGTTTTTTATCGGAATTATTTTTAAAATTCAATTAACTATATTTGATTTAAAACTGATTCATCAATAATGAAAACATTGCAGCTTTATTTTCTTTTTTATAAAACTAAGTTTTTCCTTCCCTTAGCGCTTACTCTTTTTGTGGTACTTAAGTTCAAAATGATGCCATTGGCTGTACTTACCTTATTTATAGCTTCTTTATTAGTTTGGTTTTATCAGAATTTTATTAATGATCGAAAAAAAGAAAAACTATATTTTTATTACAATATGGGTATTACTGAACTTAAATTATATGCTTTCGTTTTTTTCATCAACCTTATTATTACCATAACATTAAACATTTGCATGAAATGGATTGTTTAGAAATTGATAATATCGAACTAAATTTTGGCGCTACCGAAATTTTAAAAGCCATTTACTTTAAAGCCGAAAAAGGAAAAATTACAGGTATTTTAGGAAGCAACGGATCCGGAAAAACATCTTTATTAAGAATTATCTTTGGCGAACTGCTACCAAAAAGCAAACTTCTTAGAGTAGATAGTAAACCTATTTTAACACCACTTTACAAAAAAGGGATTGTTAAATATTTACCACAGTTTCATATCATACCTAATACTATTTCTTTGCAAGAAGGTTTTAAATTCTTCAATGCTTCTTTTACTGATTTCTTAACTGATTTCCCTCTTTTTGAATCTCAGAAACAGCATCGTTTCTCTGAGTTTTCTGGAGGAGAAAAAAGATTGATAGAAACGTACATCATTCTAAAATCTGATGCAAAAATTGTACTATTTGATGAACCTTTTTCTCATTTAGCACCGCTTTATATTAAAAAACTAAAAGAAGTACTAGAGATTGAAAAACAGCATAAAATAATTATTATTACCGATCATTTATATAAAGATATTTTAGATATTTCCGACACCCTGTATTTACTAAAAGATGGTTGGAGTAGATTATTAAAATCTCCCGAAGAATTAATTCAATACAACTATATAAACGCCTTATAAAAATCTAAATTTATGAAAAACTACTTCCTTTTACTCTTTGCTATTGCATTATTTTCTTGTAAAAAAGCACAAAAACCACAACCTAATTGGCTCGTTGGTAAATGGGAACGTGTAAATGAAAAACCGGGCAAAAGCACCTTCGATTTTTGGAACAAAGATTTAACAGGAGTTGGTTTTACTTTAAAAGAATCGGATACTATTTTTAAAGAAATAATGAGCATCGTAACTATTAAGGACACTTTACATTTAAAAGTTGAAGGTGTAAACGAAAAACCTACTTTATTTAAGTTTACCCAACAAACTGACACTTCTTTTGTATGCGAAAACCAAGAGAATGAGTTTCCTAAAAAGATTTACTATTTTTTAGACAATCAGCAATTAAAATGTAAAATATCTAATGAGGAATTTTCTGTAGATTTTGTTTTTAACAAACAATAAGAAAATAGCTACCTTTAAATAAAATTCACCTTTTATAATCTCTTTTTTTTAAAAAAATATACTAAAATAATATATAAACAAAGCTATAATATGTACTAATGGCAGAAAACATCAAATACTACAATAATTTAAAAAAATATGAAGATACTCTTGTTAACCTTCTAACTGATGAATCGTGTTTTTCTGACATACCAAAAACCTGGTATGTGGTAGTGGTTGATATTGAAAATTCTACAAAAGCTGTTAACGAAGGAAAGCACCACCAGGTAAACTTAACGGCTACCGGAGCAATTATCTCTGTTTTAAATACCATTAGAAAAGAGAAAAAAAATATTGAAATACCTTATTTTTTTGGCGGCGACGGAGCTACTTTTATTATACCTAAAACTATCTTAAAACCTATTTTAATCATCTTAGAAAACTATAGCCTTCATATTAAAAGAAATACGAACCTAACACTTAGGGTTGGTCATATTTCTGTTAATAAACTAGCTTCTGAAAAACATAATTTAAAGATTGCAAAACATCAACTAACAAATCAACTAACTATTCCGGTTGTACTAGGAAACAGTTTAAAGAAAGCTGAAGAATATATTAAAAAAACTTTCGAAGAAAAAAATGCTATCAGTTTTAATGAAAACCTTTTAAATTTAGAAGGCATGGAGTGTAGATGGAAACAAATAAAACCGAATCAAAACAAACAAAAGGTTATCTGTTTACTACTAGATTCTATAACTGAAATTAATCAAAGAGAAGTTTACAGGAACGTGCTTGCTAAAATGGATTTAAGTTTTGGTTCTTTTAAAGACAGACAACCTATAGTGGCTACTAATTTAAAGTTAAACTATAATATTTCTAAAATATGGAAAGAAATGAAAATTAGTTTAGCTGATAAAAGTTTAGCCTATTTATTAAAAAAATGGACTTCTACTCTTATAGGTAAATTTTACTTGAACCTTTCTCATGATGGGAAACAATATTTAAAGCAAATTAGTCAATTATCACATACTTTTATGTTAGACGGTATGATAAACACTATTTTTATTGCTGATGAAGACAAAATTAAACCTTTTATAAAGTATTTAGACGAACTAGAAAGAGATAAAAAAATTATATATGGTATTCATATAACCCATGCTTCTGTTATGTCATGCTATGTATTAGATAGAAAAACAAAACACTCTCATTTTGTAGATGGCACCGAAGGTGGTTATACCTCTGCTGCTAAAATGTTTAAAATAAAACTAAAAAACCTCTAACTTATAACCAACACCATGCACATTGGTTAATTTAATAGAACTGTCTTCTTTTAATTTTTTTCGTAACTTAGATATATACGTATCTAAGCTTCTACCCACAAAAACACCGTTATCTTCCCATACTTTTTTAGTAAGATCTTCTCGTTTTATAATTTGATTTGGGCTTGCCACAAAGATTGCAAGAATTTCACATTCTTTTTTAGAAAGACTTATTTCTGTTGCTTTTTTTACCAATTTATTTTGTGTTGGGTAAAACTGAAAGCTTCCTATTTTAGTATACTCTTTAATATTTTCGCTTGTATTAACAACTTCCTTTTTTCCAGAAAATAGTATATGAATTATAAAAACGATTACCAAAAGAAGTAATCCAATTAAAAAGAAATTACTATGCCAAAAAGAAATTTCATACGCAAAAAACACTACCTGAATAACATAACATCCTTTAGGCAAAACACGCTCTCTGCAAGGTATTATTGTACTCTTTTTTAAAGCGCTGTTTTGATAACTATAACTTACTTCACTATTTAAACATCGCAATACTTCTACCCTATAATCATTTGGTAATTTTACTTTACTAAAACTAGTATTTATAAAAGTAACTAAATTGTCTGGCTCAAAAGAAAACTTCTTTTGAAAAGACAATTCATACTTATTATTTTCTAATTCGATAATTGGTAAAACTAAAGATGTTGAATCTTTATCAGAAAGCAATAATTGATTACCTACATCTCGCAAAGAAACCTTTACTCTTTCTGTAAAATCTTTACTACTATTTGTAGTAGAAAAAAACCATCCTAAAAGGAGAAAAAAAGCAAAGCCACAATATATATAAATTTTGTTCTTGTTCATAATCCTGGTAAATAACATACATTTTTATGACTTTTTACTACCATTCACACTTCTTTTACATTTTTTTGACACTCTTAGCAATTGCTAACCTTACTTTTATCATGTTCTTAATATAATAGTGAATTTCTATTCAATAGTAATTTTTAAATCTCTATAAAATGAAAAATACAATAATATGTTGTTGTCTAATTCTTACAATAAGCTGTAAAAAACAAAGTGTTAATCCAGTAAATTTAATAGTCGCCAACAATGTAGCAACTCAATATACAACTACACAAACTCCTTTAAACTATTTTGATAGCCAAAAAAGAAAAAATTCTGAGCCTTACAAATTAAAATTAGCTTCAAAAAAATTACAAAATAATGAATATGACTTATCAATCTCAATGGAATTATTTGATAATGCTCATTTTATATCTCCGAATGCTAAACGTGAATTTAAAGGAAAGTTTAAAGTAGTTTTTAACACTACTGATAAATTTAGTTTATTAGGTAAGCTTATTGAAAAACCGCTTTCTGTTGAAGAATATGATGAGCATCCGTTTACGAACGGCACAGTTAATTGGGTTAGAAAAAACACCACATATCGTCAGAAAATAAAACTAAACTCAACTAAAAACTTTCAAATAAAAGGATACATTCAATTTACTATTGAACCACGATGTACTTTAGAAAAAATATCATTTATCATAAAACAAGTAAATGGTAAAATGAGTGTAGAATTATTTGGTTGTTAATTTAGACATACGATACATTATAACAGTTATCATATTCAATAAAAAAACTAATACTATGAATAATAAAATTATTACACTTATTACTCTACTATTTAGCATTACAACTATATTTTCTCAAAAGGATGAATTTAATTTGATTGCACTAGATTCTACCTGGGGACAAGAAGTTCTTCGTTTTCCCGCAAGACATATGAATTATATTGGTGTAGGCGATATAAGATTCCCTCCTAAAGGTTGGATAAAGCCAGAGCACACGTTTTTTTGGTCATACACATATGCTTGGAATATTAATGTAAATAGAAAAATTACCGAAGAAGAACTAACACTCGATTTAGTAAAATATTTTAATAGCTTAAATAAAGTTGATATGAATGCTACAGCTGATAAAAAGTATGCGTCTGCTAAAATAACTAGTATAAAAAAGGCCAAATCAACTACTTTTTTCAAAGGATATATTAATACTTTTGATCGTTTTGCTACCAATAAGTTAATTACTCTAAATGTTTTAATAGAAAGCAATTATTGCAAAAAAGAAAAAAAAACAGTTATTCTATTTAAGTTCTCGCCTAAAGAGTTTAATCATAAAGTATGGAAAACACTTAATGAAATAAAACTACATACTTCTGTTTTAAATTAAAACAAAAAACCTCAGCATAATAACTGAGGTTTTTAAATATGAAATACTTTTTAGTTTAATATTCAAAAGTTCCAAACTCACTATTTATAGTCAGTTTTTTAGTTTCAGAGGCTTCCACTCTACCAACAATCTGCGCATTTACATTATAGCTTTTAGAAATAGCAATAATATCTTCAGCTACCTCTGGTGATACATATAATTCCATTCTATGCCCGCAATTAAATACCTGATACATTTCCTTCCAATCAGTTCTAGATTGTTCTTGTATCAACTTAAATAAAGGCGGAATCGGAAACATATTGTCTTTTACAATATGTAATCCCTCCACAAAATGCAAAATTTTAGTTTGAGCGCCTCCAGAACAATGAATCATTCCGTGAACAGTATCTGTATTAAATTTTGATAAAATTTCTTTAATAATTGGCGCATACGTTCTTGTTGGCGACAATACCAATTTACCTGCATCTATAGGCGAATCCTCTACTTCATCAGTTAATTTTGCGTTACCAGAATACACGAGATCTGCAGGAACTGCTGCATCATAACTCTCAGGATATTTAGCAGCTAAATAGTTGTCAAAAACATCATGACGGGCAGATGTTAATCCGTTAGATCCCATTCCACCGTTGTACTCAGTTTCATAAGTTGCTTGTCCGAAAGATTCTAAACCTACAATTACATCACCAGCTTTTATATTCGCATTGTCAATAACATCAGTACGTTTCATACGAGCTGTAACTGTACTGTCAACAATAATTGTACGCACTAAGTCACCAACATCAGCAGTTTCACCACCTGTTGAATGAATTGTTACACCAAAACCTTTAAGGTCTTCGATCAATTCTTCTGTTCCGTTTATAATTGCTGATAAAACTTCTCCTGGTATTTTACTTTTATTACGTCCTATAGTAGACGATAACATAATATTATTAGTAGCGCCTACGCATAGTAAATCATCAATATTCATGATTAATGCATCTTGTGCAATTCCTTTCCAAACAGAAATATCTCCTGTCTCTTTCCAGTACATATATGCCAACGAAGATTTTGTTCCTGCTCCATCTGCATGCATAATCAAACAATAATCATCATCATTTGTTAAATAATCTGGAACAATTTTACAGAAAGCTTTTGGAAACAATCCTTTATCAATATTCTTAATTGCATTATGCACATCTTCTTTAGATGCTGATACTCCGCGTTGTGCGTAGCGCTTAGATACTTCGTTACTCATGTGTTTGTGTCGTGTTGTTGTTACTGCAAATTTAGTTTTTCTAAATTTTATATCAAGAAAAAAGCGAACGTTTTTTAACGTTCGCTTTTAAAATTTGAATTTGCTATATATTATTCCCAATCAGGCATTGTTGCACTACTAAACAAGGCAGTTCTTACCACAGCTCCACCTCCGAAATTCATTTTATAAACTGTTTTTTCAGACACACCGTCATTAGATGTACTTACAAAAATAACATCCGCTTCGTTAGGTGAAAATCGAGGGTCTAAATCGTTTGTTCCAGCAGTTTTTTCAGCTGACAAATCGGTTATTGTTGCAGATGAAAATTCATAAATAAACATATGATTATCTAATTGCCTATAACTATTCGATTCAAAATTAGAAACATCTCTCGTATATAATAATTTACTACCATCTATAGAGAAATTTATTCCTCCTACAGCTCCTTGTTCTCCTGTTAAAATAGTGTCAATAATAGTTCCACTCATATTTATGGTATAAATTTGAGCATTATACCCAGTTGTATTGTTCGTTTTTAATGCTATTGTTAATTCGTCATTACTCCAATCACACTCGGTTATGTAATTACCATCAGTAGTTTGATACACCTGCTGCAACCCACTTCCATCTTTATTTATCATATATAATTTATCGTAATGTGGATACATAATTCTATCTCCGTTTGATGACCAAGAAAAATCTACCTCATTTAAATTAAAGGCTGTAACTGGCACACTAGAGGTTACTTTTTTAACATCTGAACCATCGGTGTTCATTGTAAATATATGAGTTTCATTACCATCTGTTCGTAAAAACGCTATTAAGCTTGTTGCTGAATTTTTTCTAGGTCTCCAAGAGTTTGTATTTATAGAAGTAAGTAACAATTCATTTATGGGAGCATTATCTATAAAATCGCTAGAATAAATAACATTATTATCGTTTTCTTGCCTTGTAAAAAAATACCTATTATTTGGTGAACTAGTTACTTTAAATGTGTTTGTAGCACTTAAAACCTCAGAATTTATCCCATCTGATGCAGCTATCTGCCAAAAATATTTTGCTCCAAATTTTAAATTAGATACCGTATATAATGTATCTTTTACATTCGTAAACTCAAGAATATCATTATCTAAATCATTTTTAATTTCAATTCTATAAGTAATTTCATCGTCATCAGGGTCGGTTGACTTAAAACTCAATTCAACAGTATTATCTAAGTCTTCTACTCCGTTTGTTGGAGTTCTTAATTCAGGCGTTGTAGGTGGCTTATTTAAGGCTGTTTCTATATCCATTTCAAATATAAGGTTCACCTCACTTCCTGCTTCTAAGCTTACTGGTTGAAAATTTGTTAAATACCCTTCTTTGGTTGCACTTACAGAGTATTCTTGTGTCGGAACTTCTTGCATTGTAAAATATCCATTCTCATCAGTAAATTCCGTGTTATTTGTTGGTGACAATGCTACTTTTGCGTTTTCTATAGGCTCAAAGCTTCCTTTTTTAACAACACGACCTTTAATGGTTCCAAACTCTACAAAATCTACAGTGTCTTCTCCACAATTAATTAATGTAAAAGATATAAGAAGTATAGCTATTTTAATTATTTTTTTCATTTTTCTACTTTTTAAAAATAAACATTTAAACCTGCCCCAACTCTCCAAATAAAATCATTCTTCTCTCCTCTAACCAAAGTATCTATACTATCTGACCCTAATTGATTATTTTCTCCATAAATAATCAAACCAATTTTATTGGTTATTAAATATTCCAAACCTAAACCGAATTGATATTTAAAAATTGGATTATCTAGATTTTTTTCTACAACTGAACCTATACCAACATAAAGATAAGGCGTAAACCTATCGTAGGGTAATATATTATATTCGAAATTTAAACTTGATGTAAGAAATGTATTTTTAAAAGCCCGTTCATTTTCTAGTTCAAACCTACCTACACTTCCTCCAAAACTAAACCGCGGATCTTTCAATAAATATTTGAACTTTAAATCAAACCCAAATCTTGCTACTGATTTAGAATAATCTCCCGATATCATTGACATTCCCGCCGTAGCACTCATAGAGTTTCTTGCTCTTCTTGTTTCTTGCTTTCTATTAAACAGTAAAGTATTGTCTGCTTCCTTTTTTTCTTTTACATATTCCTTTTTAAAAAGGTCTACAACTGGCTGACCTCCTTGAGGCATCCATAAACCATCTTTAACTCCTTCTATTATTAATTGTTCTACAGCTTTATCTATAGCTTCTTTCACTGCTAATTGAGCCGGCTCATTTTTAGTAACACCTGTTTCTACCTCTAATAATCTTCTTAAAGCAACATATCTATATAAATTTGCTGATATTCCTTGAGATAGTATTGTTTTAGAAACATAAATATTTTTTAAAATTTGCCCGTTAGATGTCGACACTGCTCTTAGATAAATAGTAATTCGATCTTGTCTATATTGGTTTGATGCTCCTGCTCCAAAATATCGAACACCAGATCCGCCAGTTATAATATTAGAATCATAAGACACAACTCCTCCTTCTAAAATAATACCTGCAAAAAGTAGTGGCGGCATTTTTTGTGAATTTGTACCTTGATACTCCTGCCTTGTCGATCTAATAATTTGTCGTTCATTTAAAAGGTTGGCAATATTCTCTCTTTCTATAGGCTTAAACCATTTTGACTCTTCTAATGATTTTAATAGAATTGATGTTCCTCCTTGAGTTACAGCTGTACTAAATGTAGATCCATTTTCTGTTGGTTTATACTGACCTGTTTGGTCTCTAAACTTATACACCCCAACAATAACTTGTTCTACAGGTAAAAATTCTTTAATAAGATTACTCTGAGTAGATGTACTTTCTCCTATTCTGGCTCTAGTAGTATCTAATGGTTGATTAAGATACGCACCACAACTTGATAATAGCATAAAACCTACACAAACAATTGTTTGAAATAAAAGCTTTTTCATAGATTATATAATGGTTGGTTAGTTACTGTTTGGTATGGTTATTTGTGTTTGCTCACCTGTTTGTGTGTTCAAAATATTTACAGAAAGCCCTCCGTTTGTTGGTGTTACATCTACAACTAAAGACCCAAACACATAGGTACCTACTGTTAAACCTTGATCACCAAATTGCTCTTGAAACAAATCTTGTGATAGTGAATTTAAAAGTTGTCTATTTAAACTATTGGTGAAGTTCTCTAAATCTGAAGGTTGTTGAAAAGGATCTTGTCCTTCCTCCTGAAAATCGTTTTGTGCATTAGCCGACGCTAGTATTTGTTGATAACCAAAAGGATTGTTTCCTCCAAAAAAAGGATTAATTGGTTTATAAGTCAATGCTTGTGAAAAAACAACTGAACTTATTATAAAAAAAACAAATGTTATAAGTTTGGTAAACGTTTTCATAACTTTTTTATTTATATTTTATAACTCAATAAAGTATTTCTTTGCTTAGAATAGCTGCTCAACCTTGCTAGAGTAACTTTAACAGCTTGCTTTAAAAAATCTTCTCCTGGTCTTGTCATAAACTCAAAAACTTTAGTATCGTTAGCCTCAATTGTTACAACTGTTGTTCTTCTTAACCCTGGTTTTTCTTTAATTTTTATAATAAACGGATACTTTAATCCAGAGAGTAAGTATTCTTGATAAAAAAAATCATAAAAGTCTTTTCCTATTTTAGTAATTGCTTCTTCAATAACTAACCCTTTTAACACAAAAGTTGATTCATCAATTTTTTTATCCTCTACAAAACCTAGTTTTTTAGGCATTATAACCAATGTATCTTTATCTATTAATTCATCTTTATGCTTTATAAATAAAAACGCCTTTAATTCTTCATCTGAATTTAAACTCAGTCTAATAAATGAAAGATCTTTTTTTTCATTGGGTTCTAACGAAAATACCCCTGACTGTTTGTTATTTGAATAATTACCTTCTTTGCTTTTTTTTAAAACAACTAAATTATAACTTAGTTCGTCTTTAAATAAAACGCCTTCATTTTCAGCCTGTGCCTTTACCGCTATAAAATTATCTTTTCTTAAAATGTGTATTTTAGCTAGAACATCATTTTTATCTTGTGCATACATATTTACACATAATAGAAAAAGGACACACCTTAAAGTTACGCGAAAAAAATAAAATCTCAACATCTTTTCTTAAAAATTTCTTACAATAATTGTCTTATAATTAGATTTTTGAGTGATTTTTATATTCTTCATAAACGAATTAGTTCCGTAAATCTGTAAAGAATTAGCATTTCCCTGTTGTAAAACACTCATATTCGTTGGTGCTGTATTATAATAATCCATAAAGCTATAATAGTTATCTTTACCATATTGATTTACTTGTTGAGAATCTCTAGCCCCTTTTTTTATATCTACAACATTACTGGCTCCTACCTGATTTATTGATAATAAATTTAAGTTATTATTAATTGATGAATTTCTAAAACTTATTAAATCTGATGATGATAAATTAATATTATTTTCTAACACCAAAAGTGAAGCATCACTTCCTATTTGTGGTACATTTACAAAATATGTAGATGTATTTTGCTGAGACATTATATTGAAACAGCTAGCTAAAAACACTATGAATATTATTCTTTTTATTTTTTTCATCTGTTATATAATTTAAAAAAAAGGGGGAGAAAATTTCTCCTCCCTTTTTATATCAATCTTAAATCTAATTCATAAAATCTTATAGCCCTGTTTGTTCAACACAAGCGTTATTCTTGTAACCACTCTGACCGATGAAACTTGCATTTCCAGAACCTTGAGCATCTTGCATAACCGAAGCTGAATTTTCTGCACCAAATTGCCCGATTAAACTTAAGTTAATTCCTGTTGCCGCTTTCTGATCAACACATGCTTTATTATCATTTCCAGACTGTAAAAGACCAGAAATATTTAACCCTCCATTACCTGCTTGAGTTGAAGAAGCCATATTACCATTACCAAATTGCGCAATACCATCTGCATTAAAACTACCTCTTTGTTTTTGTTTAGCTTTATTATCGTTACCAACTTGTAAAATACCCGCTACACTACCAGGTGCTCCGTTAGTTCCTGTACTTTGATCTTGGTGTGCGAAATTTCTTCTACCTGACTGTGCAACAATAGCTGTATTATTATCATGACGTTGCTTTTGAATAGATGTATTCTTACGACCTGTTTGATAAGCATATGCTCTGTTATTTTCTGCCCAACCTACACCAACATCTTGCTGTGCATAGTTTTTAACCCCTACTTGGTTTACAAAACCTGTATTGTTATCACCATGTTGCTTAATGTCTGATTCATTTTTTCTACCTTGCTGATATACAGTTGCTTCATTCGATAAACCTCCTGCAAAGCCTTGATTTTGACCATCTTGATCGATTGTAGATAAATTACCTGATCCTGTTTGAACCGCACTAGCATCATTCATATGACCTGTTTGGTTAATAATACTCGTGTTGACAGCTGCCCCTCTAGCTCCTAGAGCTGGCCCTACTTGAGTTACCGAACAGTTAAGGCAGTTAGCCTTAGGCGTTGGTAATGGGTTAGCAAACTGTGCAAAAATTGTTCCTGAAGCTAAAAAGATAGCTGCTACTAAAAAATTTTTCATAATAAATAATTTTAAAAATCCGTTTAATTAATTTTTAGCACATCTAAACTATACTCATACTTACTATAAGTATAAAATTGGGGTGCTATTAAAATATAGGGTAAAATAAAATTACTAGGGTAAAATGTAATGACTAAGGAGTGTCATTTTTCATTTTCATCAACCTTATAAAAAGGCAGTCGTAAAAAACTATATAGTTTGCGTGTTTAAACGCTGCTAATATACAAACTATTCACTTCTATTACAAAGGGTAACTAACTAATAAACAGTAGTTTTTTTTATAAAAAAGCAATAAAAACAAGTAAAATAAAGGGCGTAGCTTTCTTTTTTACTTTCTATAAAATTAAAAAAAGGGTGAAAACACCCTTGTTGTGCAAAGGAATTCCTTTTGTAAAAAAAGAGTTTTTCTTACTTCGTAAATAACAATTCTCTATACTTTGTTAAAGGCCATAAATTATCATCAACCATAAGCTCTAGCTTATCGCAATGATAACGAATCTCAGCAAAAAAAGGTTTTACTTTATCGCAATAACTATCTGCATTTTCTTGACCAATGAGTTTGTTTGATTTTTTGCGTTCTTCGGTCATTTTTTCAATTTTCGAGTTAATTTCCGCTATATGAATCGATATTGTTTTAATTAAATCAATCTGTTCTTTAGCGTATTGCTCAAACCCTTTTCCGAAAATTTCCTTTAACCCTTTTACATTTTCTATCAATGTATTTTGATATTGAATTGCAGTAGGAATTACATGGTTTCTTGCAATATCTCCTAAAACCCTACTTTCTATTTGAATGCGCTTAGCATATTCTTCTAATTCAATTTCGTGACGAGCAGCTACCTCTACTTTATTCATCACATTCATTTCTGTAAAAAGTGCTATTGCTTTTTTAGAAGCTTTAGCTTTCAAAGCTTGAGGAGTCGTTTTATTATTACTTAAACCTCTTCTTAAAGCTTCTTTTTCCCATGCTTCACCATAACCATCACCTTCAAACCTAATTTTCTTTGAAGCTTTAATATACTCTCGCAGCACATTAAAAACAGCCTCATCTTTTTTCAACTTTTTAGTATCTATCAAGTCATCAACCTCTATTTTAAATTCTTTTAACTGTTTCGCTATAATCGTATTTAAAACTGTCATTGGCCCAGCACAATTAGACCAAGAACCAACAGCTCGTAGTTCGAATTTATTTCCAGTGAAAGCAAAAGGAGATGTTCTATTTCTATCTGTATTATCTAATAATATTTCAGGAATTTTACCTACGATATTTAACTTCAAGTCTGTTTTTTCTTGTGGTGACAGCTTTCCTTTTGTAACATTTTCTAACTCATCTAAAACTTCAGACAATTGCGAACCTATAAATACAGATATAATTGCTGGCGGAGCTTCATTTGCCCCTAACCGATGATCATTACTCGCACTTGCAATTGAAGCCCTTATTAATTCTTCGTAATCATGAACTGCTTTTATAGTGTTTACAAAAAAGGTTAAAAATTGTAAATTTTTCATTGGTGTTTTACCTGGACTCAATAAATTAATTCCGGTATTTGTTGCCAAAGACCAATTATTATGCTTACCCGAACCATTAATTCCTTTAAATGGTTTTTCGTGAAATAGTACTTTAAATTGATGACGTTGCGATACTTTTTCCATCACATCCATTAATAACGAATTATGATCTACTGCTAAATTTGCTTCTTCGAAAATTGGTGCTAATTCAAACTGGTTCGGAGCAACTTCATTATGGCGTGTTTTTACAGGGATTCCTAACAACATACATTCCTGCTCCAAATCACGCATAAAACTCATCACTCTATCAGGAATAGACCCGAAATAATGATCATCTAATTGTTGTCCTTTTGCAGGTGAATGTCCTAACAAAGTTCTACCTGTCATCATTAAATCAGGACGCGCAGACATTAAAGCTGTATCTATTAAAAAATATTCTTGCTCCCAGCCCAAAGTAGCATTTACTTTCGATACATTTTTATCGAAATACTTACAAACCGCCGTTGCAGCTATATCCACAGCCTGTAAAGCCCTAAGCAAGGGAGCTTTATTATCTAAAGCTTCACCTGTATACGCTACAAAAACAGTTGGAATACATAATGTTGTACCATATATAAATGCGGGCGATGTTGGGTCCCAAGCTGTATAACCACGGGCCTCAAATGTATTTCTAATTCCGCCATGCGGAAAACTAGACGCGTCTGGTTCTTGCTGCACTAATTGCTCTCCATCAAAACGCTCCATTGCACCACCTCCTTCAATGGTGTCAAAAAAAGCATCGTGCTTTTCAGCTGTAGCACCCGTTAACGGCTGAAACCAATGTGTATAATGTGTTGCTCCTTTAGACAACGCCCAATCTTTCATACTGACCGCTATTTGATCGGCAACTTTTCTATCTATTTTACTTCCAAATTCAATTGCGTCCTTAACACTCTTATAAGCATCTCTAGTCATATACTGACGCATGGCTTGCTCATTAAAAACATTTTTCCCGAACAATTCAGAGCGACGTCCTTTTTCTTCTATAAAAACTGGTTTTCTATGTAAAGTTTCTTTTAAAGCGCTAAATCTTAAAGTTGACATTATATATGGTGTAAAATTCGATATCAAAAATACAAAATATAATCTATTTTGAATAACACCCCCTAAAAAATAGGGTTAAAATTAAATTAAAGTTAATTTTTAAAGTTTTACCCCCGTAAATTTTAATATTAAATATAAAATATTCATTTTTGCATTGAATTTGATTATAAACACATTCCGATATTATCATGGCAAAAATTAAGTTAGAGTACATTTGGTTAGACGGTTATAAACCAACACAAAACCTAAGAAGCAAAACAAAGGTTGAAGAACACGATAATTTTCAAGGAACAATTGAAGAGATAGGAAATTGGTCTTTTGATGGATCTTCTACAAAACAAGCTTCTGGTGGAGCATCAGATTGCTTACTGGTTCCTGTGGCAATTTATCCAGATCCTGCAAGAGTTAACGGTTATTTAGTTATGACAGAAGTTATGAATGCAGATGGTACGCCGCACGAAACTAACGGAAGAGCTACTATTGATGATAATGATAATGATTTTTGGTTTGGATTTGAGCAAGAGTATTTTATTATGGATACCGCAACTCAACTACCTTTAGGGTTTCCTATAGGCGGTTACCCAGGGCCACAAGGAATGTATTATTGTTCTGTAGGCGGAAGAAATACACATGGTAGAGATTTCGTTGAAGAACATGCTGATTTATGTATTGAAGCAGGTTTAAATTTTGAAGGAATTAACCAAGAGGTTGCTTCAGGACAATGGGAATACCAATTATTCGCACAAGGAGCAAAAAAAGCGGGTGATGAAATTTGGATCTCTAGATACTTATTAGATAGATTAACAGAAAAATATGGTTACTACATAGAATACCACCCTAAACCTGTAAAAGGAGATTGGAATGGTTCTGGAATGCACGCCAATTTTTCTAATGAGGTTTTAAGAACCTGTGGTTCTCAAGAAATATATGAAACTATTTGTGAAGCATTTAGACCTGTAACTAAAGAACACATTGCTGTTTACGGAGCTTACAATGATGAACGTTTAACAGGTTTACACGAAACAGCTTCTATAACAGACTTTAGTTTTGGTGTTTCAGATAGAGGAGCATCAATACGTATACCAATAATTACTGTAGAAAAAGGCTGGAAAGGATGGCTAGAAGACAGAAGACCTGCTTCTAACGGTGATCCTTATAAAATTGCAGCGAGAATTATTAAAACAGTAAAACCAGTGAGCGAACAATTCAAATAAATAATTTCCATAACAACACACACTAACAACAACTAAAAAGCCTTTAAATTAATTTAAAGGCTTTTATGTTTTATATAATTAAACAGTATCTGTTATGTATTCTAATTTGAATAATTTCTGATAAAGAACCACATCGAAAACTACCCTAAAGGTTAAGTAATAAATTTTACTGAATCAATTGATAAAGTTTTATCAAAAATAAAAAACAGCTTTATAATTCTATTTAAAAGCTAAATAGATAAAAGAAACATATCCTATTAGCAGCACAAAACCTTTGATTCTTCCTATTTCATTTTTCTTATAAAAATAAGCCATCGGTAATAAAACAAAAGCGAAACCTAACATCCAGAATATATCTTTACTTAATATTTGTGGCTCGGTTACTTTTATAGTTGTTATCATAGAAGTTAAACCCAATACAGAAGCAATATTAAAAATATTAGACCCTAACAAGTTCCCTAATGATATTGCCTTTTCACCTCTTATTGCCGCTATTACTGAAGCTGCTAATTCCGGAACACTAGTTCCGATAGCAATCATCGTTACAGATATTACCCCTTCACTAATTCCTTGATTTCTTGCCAATGTTTTTGCGCCATCTACCAATAATTCAGAACCGAAATACAATGCTAATCCACCGATTAACAACCAAATGATTATTTTAAAATAACTTACCGCCGCCAGTGCATCATCTACCTCTTCACTGCTTTGATCTGATTTTGCATTTTTTATTAAATAAACTAAAAACAACGCTAAACCAATCAATAAAACACCACCTTCAATAGCATTCAAATCATTGTTATAGCTCAACATTCCCCAAAGAGCTAGAGAAAACAACATCATCACTGGCCAATTTATTTTATAAAAATCTTTACTTATTGCAATAGGACCAATTAACGCTGTTATACCTAAAACCATTCCGATATTAGCAATATTAGATCCAATAACATTGTTTATGGCAATTGCCGGAGAACCATCTAAAGCTGCCTGCAAACTAACTAATAGTTCTGGTGCTGAAGTTGCAAAAGAAACCACCGTCATACCAATTACCATTTTAGAGATATTCAATTTAAAAGATAATCCCACAGAAGAACGAACTAAAAACTCCCCTCCAAAAACCAACAAAATCAATCCTATTATTATATATACAACACTCATGTAATATTATTATTTTTTGCGAAGATACTGCTTTGATTTCAAAAATTACAACCTTCAAATACATCAAAAAATACCTTCACCTAATTTTTAAAACAACACTTTTTATTTAGTTTTCAATAATCAAACAACTAAAAAAAGCTGCTATTTAAACACTTTTTGCTTTAGTTTTAAGTATTCATTTAAAAAACTTCTTTAATTTATTACATATTAAAACAAAAAACAACCTATAAAGTTAATAAATAAAACAAAAAACTAGCAAAAATAGTTTCATATTAAAACACAATGTGTTTTTTTATATTAATAATAAAACACAAACAGATTAATTTATACTTAAGTTTTTGGAAGTATGATTCTCTTTGATATATATTGATAAAACAATTCCGGAATCAATCAATATTAACCTATTAAAAACATTAAAATTCATGATAACTATTACTACTAAAATAATTACTATTGCAGTAAAAATTGCAACTATTATAACACTATTATACTAATCAACTTTTAAAACCAAACTATATATTATGCTAACATTTATCGGAGTATTATTAATTATTACAGGGTTAATTACCATTGTATTAAATTCAATTTTTAAAAACAGTAAAATACTAAACTGGTTCACCCTACAAAGAAGCATTCAGCTAACCATACTTGGTGCTCTTATGAGTATTATTACAGGAATGTTTTTTTACGCAGATGCCGGTACAGCTTATGCCGTACAATTTGTTTCTGGTGGTGATAAAATGATTACCACACAAGGTTTGAAACTTAAATGGTGGGGAAGAATTATTCCGCTTTCATACGAAACATCAATAAAAGATATTATTGTTAATAATGAAAGTGAATTACCTAAAAGTGATCAAGGAATTTATAACCGAAAAGCTCAGAAATGGGAATTCAGTGATGCTATTAAAGCGGAGATAAGCACTTCTGTAATTGTAGGAGTTAACATTAACGACGAGGAAGTATTTTTAAATATGGCCGACAGAAACAGGAGTGAATCTAAATTAATATACGGAAGAGTTTTACCGAATATTGACGCAGCGATTAAAAATACATGTAAGCTAATGGATGCCCAAGATTACATTTCTGGTCAAGCATCTGATTTTGACAGGTATTTTAGAGATCAATTAGAAAACGGAATGTATCAAGTAGAGCAATATTATGAAGCTGAAAATATGAATGAAATTGTAGGTGATACCACTACCATCAGAAAAATAAAGGTTGGTAAATCTAGTAAGCAAAAAAAGTTCAGAATAAAAAGAAATGACAATGGTAATATTGTTAGAGACAACTCTAATACCTTAAAACAATATGGTTTAAAAATATACCAAGCACAAGTAACGGGTATCGATTGGGAAGCTTCTTTTGACGAACGTTTAGACTTACAAAAAAATGAAGTTGCACAAACACAACTAGAAAAGCAACAAGCAGAGCGCGAATATTATAGAGCAAAAAAAGAAGTTGCAAAAGGAGAGTCTGAAAAAGCAAAAGAAAGAGCTCGTTTAGAGAAAATTCAAATTCAGCAAACCATTGAAGCTGAAACCGAAGCAAAAGTTGCTGGTTTTAACTTAATCAAAGAAAAAAAACAATACGAAGTTGAACAGTTTAAAGCAAAAAGTAAAAAAGTTGCTGCTGATGCAATGTATTACGAAAATTCTAAACTAGTTAGCGCTGGTTTAACTCCGCAAGAAAAGGCTGAGTGGGAATACAAAACAGCAGTTGGAGTAGCAGGCCAAATAAAAGATTTACAGCTACCATCTACATATATTGAAGGGAGTAAGAACGGGAATGACGGAAACTTGTTACAATCGCTAATTGGAGCAGATCTCGCCAAGAAAATGATGGAAAGTAAAAAGTAAACATCATATTTATTAAATTGAGTGAAGTAATCCTTTTTCACTTCACTCAGTTTAACAAATTATTTTTCAGTATTTTTGATATAGAATCAAACTTATAATGAAAAAACAATTTTTTAAATTTTTAGCAAAGTTAAATAAAATGATACTACCCTCTTTTACACAAAAAGAGTTAGACATTTCTAAAGCTACTAAATTTCAATTAGCAATTATTGGATGGCGTGCTTTTGTAACAATAAACTCACTAGACTAAAAAACTTATAATTATGAAAGAGCATATAAAAGTATATACAGGAACCACAATTTTAACAAACAGACTAGCTTTTTTACTTGACGAAGCTAACATAGCAACTTTAATTAAAGACAGTAAAGAATCTGGTAGATTAGCTGGTTTTGGATCAACTGGAGATTCTTGTGAATTATTCATCTACAAATCTGATTCTGAGCATGCTCAGGAAATAATAGATAATTTTAAGCAAGAGGTTAATTAATTTTAAAAAATAAAAATCAAAAAAAAATGTTTTTTTGCTTTTTTAATTAAAAAACATCTGTATATTTGCACCCGCAAAACGGCCTCGTGGCGCAACTGAATAGCGCACTTGATTACGGCTCAAGAGGTTGCTGGTTTGAATCCAGCCGAGGTCACTAAAAAAACCACATATTAATTTATGTGGTTTTTTTGCTTTTAATAAATAGCGTAAAATACAGTCATAAAAAAACCTCGAAGATAACTTCGAGGTTTTTTTATGACTATGTAAAGCACATTAATTATTGACCTTTACGTTTTTTCCTCCATCTAAAATATAAAAATAAGAACGTCTATTCTTTTGATGCTCCTCTTTACTACATTTACTTTGATTTGCATCATCACAGTCGTTTAATAATTGGCTTTCTCCAAATCCTAAAGCACTTTTAATTCTGTTTGATGCAATACCTCTAGAAACAATATAATCTCTCGTAGAAATAGCTCTACTAGTTGATAAACGCTTATTATACTCTTTAGTTCCTCTACTATCGGTATGTGATTCTATTTTTATAACCATTTCGGGGTGATTTTTCATCACAGATACTATATGCTCCAACTCATATTCTGCATCTTCTCTAATATTAGATAAGTCAAAATCAAAATAAATAGGTTTAATTACTATTTGATCCTCTACAATAAGAGACTCCAGTGTTAAATTTGCATTAATTAACTTATTATTTACATCTACTGTTTGTACTTGTTTTTGTGTATCTTTAAAATCTACTTTAGAAGCTACTACTGTAAAATTATTCTCACAATCTATTCTTTTAAAAACATACCTTCCATCTTCTTTTGTTATCTGTTTTGAAATAGGGTTGCCTTCTGAATCAATCAATCTAACCTCTACATTAAACATTGGATTACCTGTACGAGAATTAGTAACAACACCTTCTATATCTTCTTTACAGTCATAAATTAAAAAGCTATAAATATCATCATCTCCTTTACCACCTTTTCTATTTGACGAGAAAAAACCTTTACTTCTTTGATTATTTATTACAAAAGAAAAATCATCTAAAGGGCCATTTACGGGTGCCCCTAAGTTTATTGGTCTTGAAAATTTACTGTTTTTTATTTTCGATTCAAAAACATCTAAAGCTCCTAGCCCTATATGACCATCTGAGGCAAAATAAAGAGTATTATCAACACCTACAAAAGGAAACATCTCTCTACTTTCTGTATTAATTTGTTTTCCTAAATTGATAGGTTCTCCGTATTTATCATCTTCTAATATAGCTACTTTATAAATATCTGTTTCTCCAAATCCATTTGGCATATCAGAAACAAAATATAATGTCTTTTCATCAGGACTTAATGCTGGATGTCCGTATGAATAATTATCTGTATTAAAAGGTAGTTCTCTTACTTTTGACCATTCACCATCAACATTAGTTGCTTTATAAATTTTTAAATGAGTTGTACGATTATCATCTCCTTTTAGCTCTTCACCGTCAAAATTATCTCTAGTAAAATACATTGTTTTACCGTTTTTAGTGATAATAGTGTTTGACTCGTGATAACTTGTTGATAATTCTTTTAACCTTTTTGCTTCAGAAATATCAAGGATTTTATCAGCATCTATATCTTTTAATTCAGAGCTATATATGTTTAAGAAAGGTTGATTATTCCATTCATATAACTTAACATCTTTTTTAATATTTAAAGGTTTAGTTGAGGCATAATATAATTTGTTATCAAATATAAAACCACCGAAATCTGAATATTTTGTGTTTGTAGCTACATTATGAACATTTATATAAATCTTTTCTTTATTCGTGTATTCTACAAAATAATCTTGATTTTCATCTAATGCAATTGGTCTACTATCTGTTGCTTCAATTTTTTTTATTTTTTGAAGCCATTTATCTGATTCAGAAACTTTACCGTTACTTTTTAATACCTGTGCATATCTAAAAAAGTGTTTTGTTGTTTCTTTATTTTCAAAATTCTGCATTAATTCTTCATACCACACCTCTGCCTTCACAAACTCTGCATTATAATAATATGAATCAGCTAACCTACTTACAACTACTTGTGATGTATCTCCTTTTTGATACAAAACTTCATAAAGCTCTGCAGATTTTTTATAAGCAAACTCTTTAAAGTATCTGTCTGCTGCATATTTTCGTTGTCCAAAACTAACAACGCTGGTAATTAAGAATACTAATAGTATTGTTTTTTTCATCTGTTATTATATTTAGAAGAATCTTGGCGACTTCATTGTTTGTTGTTTAAAAATCTCGTAACGTAGCATTAATTCATAAGTCCCTGAATTATAATTACTATAATTAGAAGTCGTTAAATCATATGCAAATCCTATATACATACTTCTACTTGCTTGGAAACCTAATAAAGCACTTAACGAATCATCCCACCTCCATGCTAATCCTGCAGTAAACTTTTCTTGAAATAGGAAATTTGCAGAAACATCTATAGACAAAGGAGCTCCTTTTACAATTTTTGCCAAGGCCGCTGGTTTAAATTTTAAATCTTCGTTTATATCAAAAACATAACCTGTTATTAAAAAGAAATGTAAACGTTCTTCAGCTACATCTCCTCCATTTACTGTATCATCATAATGGTCTGTTCTTAATAAATTAGGAACCGCTAAACCAACATACCATTTTGGTTTATGAAAATATACACCTGCTCCAATAGTTGGTAAAAACTCACTAACATTATCAGACAAAAGAGCATCTGGATTTTGTGAAAGCCCTTTACTCCAGTCAATACTTAAATGTCTAGCCCCTAACTTTAATCCAAATGCTAAATTTCCTTCATCACCTGTACGTATTGTATACGAAACATTAGCATCTAAATAAATTTCATTTGAAGGCCCAATTCTGTCATTTGTTAAATTAACCCCCAATCCTACTCCACTATATCCCAAAGGAGTGTCATAACTTAATGTTTGGGTATCTGGCGCACCATCTAAACCAACCCACTGAGTTCTACCTAGTGCAGTTATTGTTGTATGCCCCCTAGAGCCTACATAAGCAGGGTTAACACTCATTGTATTATACATATATTGAGTATACTGCGGATCTTGCTGTGAGTAAACAACTCCTGATAAACTTAATAACAATAGTAATGTTATTTTTATATGAAAATTTATTCTATTCATACTTAAAGTATTTCATTTTATGATTTAATTATTTTATCTATTTATATATAACCATCCAGATGTAGGTTCAGAACCATCTCCAAGATCTAACACATAAAAATAAGTTCCAACAGGTAACTTACCTTCTTCATTTATTGTCACCCTACCGTTAGATATTCCTTTGAATGAAACATCAGTATTATTGTAACCTGAAGCTTTATAAACAGTGTTTCCCCATCTGTTATAAATCTCTAAGCTATTGTTAGGGTAATTCTCTATACAATCGATTACAAAAACATCATTATTTCCATCACCATTAGGTGTAAATTCATTAAATATTTTTATACATGCTTCTGCATCTCCAAAAACACCATCATCACCATCTACACTATCTGCAATTCCATCGCCATCGGCATCGGTTCCACTATCACCTACTGTTCCGTTTCCGCCATCGGTTGGATCAGTTGGATCGGTATCGTTTACGTCTGTATTTCCTGCATCTCCAAAGTTTCCGTTGTCATCATCTACTTCGTCTAAAATTCCATCGCCATCACTATCATCTCCATCAACAATTCCGTCTCCGTTAGCATCTGAATCATCATTTCCGCCTTCTACAACATCATTGATTCCGTCATCGTCACTATCTAAATCTTGGTAATCTGGAACGCCATCGCCATCACTGTCGGTATTATCAGGTTCTCCTCCATTACCTTCTCCGAAGTTTGCATCATCTGCATCTGCACTATCTACGATTCCATCGCCATCGGCATCTATTCCGTCTGCAATTCCGTCGTTATTAGCATCGATATTATCATCTTCTATAACATCATTGATTCCGTCGTTATCGCTATCTAAATCTTGATAATCTGGTACACCATCGCCATCGGTATCTGGCTCTTCATCTGCATCTACTGATGCGTCTGCTTGACCATCACCATTTGTATCGGCTCCTGATGCGCCATCATTTGTATCGATAACTCCGTCGCCATTAGTATCTAAATCACCGTTTCCGCCTTCATCAACATCTAAAATCCCATCGTTATCCGAGTCTAAATCTAAACTATCTGGTACGCCATCGCCGTCTGTATCACCGTTTCCTTCTAATGCATCTGGTATACCATCGTTGTCATCATCTATATCATCTGCATCTACAATTCCATCGCCATCAGTGTCGATTGCATCTCCGAAGTTGGCATCATCACCATCTACACTATCTGCAATTCCATCGCCATCGCCATCGGTTCCGCTATCGCCTACTGTTCCGTTTCCGCCATCGTTTGGATCAGTTGGATCGGTATCGTTTACATCTGTATTTCCTGCATCTCCAAAGTTTCCGTCATCTTCATCTACTTCGTCTAAGATTCCGTCGCCATCTGTATCTGCTCCATCAACGATTCCATCGCCATTAGCATCTGATACTTCGTTTCCGCCTTCTACAACATCATTGATTCCGTCGTCGTCACTATCTAAATCTTGATAGTCTGGTACGCCATCGCCATCGCTGTCCGTATTATCTGGCTCTCCGCCGTTTCCTTCTCCGAAGTTAGCATCGTCTGCATCTGCACTGTCTACAATTCCATCGCCATCGGCATCTATTCCGTCTGCAATTCCATCGTTATTTACATCAATATTATCATCTTCTATAACATCGTTGATTCCGTCGTTATCGCTATCTAAATCTTGATAATCTGGTACACCATCGCCATCGGTATCTGGTTCTTCATCTGCATCTACTGATGCGTCTGCTTGACCATCACCATTTGTATCGGCTCCTGATGCGCCATCATTTGTATCGATAACTCCGTCGCTATTAGTATCTAAATCACCGTTTCCGCCTTCATCAACATCTAAAATTCCGTCATTATCACTATCTAAATCTAAACTATCTGGTACTCCATCTCCGTCGGTATCGCCATTTCCTTCTGCTGCATCTGGTATACCATCGTTGTCATCATCTATATCATCTGCATCTACAATTCCATCTCCATCAGTGTCTAAAAACACAATTACATCTACAGTGGTTGTATCACAGTTACTTGGTACTGCTATCTCACAAATAGTATACGTTAATGTGTAGTTTCCTGAATCTGTACCTGCTGGTACAACAACGTTTCCGTTGCCATCTATTGTGATTCCTGATCCGTCATCGTTATCTAAGGTGATATTGATTTCTGAATCTACAACTGCTACTCCGTTTAAAGTATCGTTTGCGGTCACATCGCCTGAGGTTCCTCCTGCTGCTCCATCTACTGGGGTTGCTGTGAAATCATCTACTACCGCATCGATTGTTCCGTTTACAATTACATCTACAGTGGTTGTATCACAGTTACTTGGTACTGCTATCTCACAAA